>JASHRR010000207.1 GCA_030037185.1 Xanthobacteraceae bacterium
GGATAGTACGTGAAGCTCACCTATACCCCGGCGACAGCAAAATCAAGGATTCCTCCCGGCGTCGGGCCGGACTTGCCCGGTCTGTCCGCGGTTTTTTCCGCACCCCGCGGGATGGGTCGAAAGGGTGCTGCACGACGAGCGCCGCGGGCATGACGGCATCAACAGGATCTCTCGGGTTAGTCCCTCACTCTGCCCAACGCCTCCATGAACCGCAGCTTGACGGCATGGCCGTCGCGAATAGGCAGCACGCGGGGTGCAGCATCCTTTGAGATCTGCGCCTGCACGAGAATCGGCCCGGCGCCGTTGTGCACAAGGTCGTGGATCCGGCTCACGGCGGCGATGTCCGTCAGGTGAAGTGCATCGGCGAATTTACACGCTTTCGCCACTGCCGCGAGATCGATGCCGGCCCGCGTGTGACTCGGTTGCATGCCCGTTTCGCCATAATGCTGATTGTCGAGCACGACGATGACGAGATTGGCCGGCTGCTTCACCCCGACCGTGGCAAGGCTGCCCAATCCCATCAGGGCCTCGCCATCACCCGTCAGCACCAGTACGCGATGCGCGGGCCGCGCCAGCGCCAGGCCGAGGCCGATCATGGCGGCGCTTCCCATGGCACCCCAAAGATAGAAGTTGAGCGGGTGATCGCCGCAGGCCGCAACATCATAGGTGGGAGAGCCGAGCCCGGAAACCACCAGCAAGTTCTTGCGATCAACCAGCAGCCTGTCGACGAACGCGCGCCGGTCCAGCATTATTTGGTCCATTCCTTGCGGCCGATCAGCCGTTGCGACAGCAGGATCGCCACCGGCAGATCGCCATTGAAAGCCATATCGCAACCGCCGCCGACGATGTCGGCCGCCTCGTGCGGTTCTTCCACCCGATAGGTCAGGAACCCGCAAAGCTTCAGGCTCGCCTCGGTAATCGAGCCCATTGGCACCTGCCAGGGGTTGAACTCCGCAAACTCGCCGCGCATCGTAACGAGTAACAGGCACGGGAAGCCGCAGTTGCGCAGCAACGAAAACATATTGATGCAGTTTCCGACACCGCTGCTCTGCATCAGCAGCGCGGCACGTTCGCCGCCGAGCGCGGCGCCGGCCACCAGACCGACCCCTTCCTCTTCGGTTGTCAGCACCACATCATGGATATCGGGATCCTTGACGCATAGCTCGATCAGGCGGCTGTGCCCGGCGTCCGGCACGTATCCGACCTGCCGGATGCCGACCCGCCGGAATTGCGCATAAATCGCCTCCGGCCAATGCAGTGCGGTTTTCGTCCTGTCGTCCAAGGCGGGGGCTCCCAGTCTCAACTTCGTCCAATGTGCGCGGCCGACCCGCAGGTCCAGTCGGGATCTGTTGTTGAGTCCTGCGTCCCCGGTTCGCTCGCGCAATTGCCTGAACACCTGCTCGAATGCGCAGCGCATTCGGCATTTGCAGGTTAGGGGGCTAAAATGCCGATGTCGACAACATCCCCGGAGGCGATCGGCTCGCGTGAACATGCCTTGGCACCCATTTGCCGAGGGCAAGGTCGCTGTCAGGCACCGCAATCAGGCTGCGCACCGCTGCGCCTGGAAGGTCATAAGCGCGAAGCGAAACTCTCGTGCCGGCGGCGCCAACGCGGCGGCTAGCTGCCTCACCGATCCACCAAGCGAGCAGTGCCATCGCGATCCACGCGGCGCACGTCACCTGTCAATCGCCGGGTCGGGCCCCGATAAATCCCCCGGGGTAAGCGCCCGCTGTTTCCACCGGCAAGTCTCCATCCCGATCGCGGGCAATTTTTTGCGAACCTGATCAAGTTCGAATTCGACCGTAAGCGCACCATCGTGATGCCGGCACCGGCATCCGACCGTTATCGTCGCGCCCAACGCCGGTTGCGCCTGATGGTCTCCCTCACTGGTCCCGGACAACCGAAGTGTCGAGGTCGACAAGCGTGCTCACGTTGTCCCGGGTTGCCGGATCAGGGCCTTTTCCCTCCGCGAAGGCACGGTCTGCCTCGCGCGCCGCCCGCATCATCGACGGCAAGGCGTAGTTTCCTTCGACGCACCGCGGCTCGTAATAGATTCTGTTTTCCTGCTCGCTCTGCCGGGTGAACTCCTGCTTGACGGTCCAGGTCTTAGTCCACACGGTGGGGTCTTCGATGGTGACCTCGTATTCGAGTGTGCTCGGGTCGGTCCGCGTCCACCGCTCGATGAGGTGCAGGTTCTCGCGCGAGCCCTGAAAATCGGTCTTCGGACTGAAGTTCGTCACATCGATGACGAGCGTATTGCCTTCCCAATGCCCGCGCGAATCGCCATACCACTGGCGCACGCTCGCCGGCAAATGGGGGCTCCCGTTCATGACGATGTTGCGCTGCCAGCCCTCTCCCTGCCCCACGTCATAGAACATCGAGATGCCCCCCGGGGTCTGCACGATCCGCCGGAAGCTGCCGCCGAACGCGGTTCCGAATTCGGGCAGCCCGAGCGTCAAGCAGCGGTCCGCCAATCCACCGTCCTCCGGACCGTCGTAGCGATTGATGCGCCCGAAATTGGCTGCGTTGTAGCGCGGGGGAGGCTCCGCGCGGCGCGACGAGGGCATTGGATCGTATTTTCCGCCCCTGCACTGTCCCGACTTGGTCTTGCACGATTCGGTCGCCTGCAACAGGGCGAGACGGAACTCGCGGTCAGCGGCGGCCGCCTTCTGAGCCGCAGCGGTCAGCGGCGGAATCCGGCCGTCGGGCGGATCAACGATCCGCGACGTGCGCGCCCCGGTGTGCTTCGTGGTCAAGAAGACCGCCAAGTTGTAGGCACCGGCGAGGTCGCGCTCGGTCGCGCGGCGGTCAAGCAGCGCCGATCGCTGTCTATCCAGCTCCGCCCGCTGCGCCTCGGTGAAAAATTCTTGATTGGCATATTTGGCGGGACGCTGCAGGGGCGTATCAAATTCCTCAGTCCAAATGCCTTGCAGGTCCGGCTCACCCCAGGGGGTTTTCAGCGCAGCGGCCGTTGCTGAATGAGCTTGCGCCTGCGCGGCTGTCGGAGCGATGGACACCGAAATGACAGTAGCGGCTGCAGCAAGGGTCGCCATCGCCCCTGAGAACCTCTCGCACATGATGGTCTCCATTTGCTCTGTGGTCTGTTGCTTCCGACCGGATGCCTGCCAACAGCATCATGGTAGCGATTTTCGGCATCTGCCGATAGCCCGCAGGGCGCCTTCCTTAAAGGCCGCGCGATAGCGCTGCGCCGCGCGCCAGAGCGCAAGGGGTGCTCCGGCGTCGGCTGTACGGCCGCTGCTGACTTTGTTGGTAGCCGGAATATCCCGACATCCGGAGCCGAACTTTTAACCAAGGCCCCTCGAGCGCCGTTTGGTATCGGCGAGAGAGATGGGCGAAAGCGCCCGCCTTCAGGCATAGGGATGGTTACAAATCCTGAGTACGACGCGCGGTCGCGTGCTCCCAGAGTTTGTCGCGATCGTCGTCAAACACCAAAGCGGGATCGGCGGGCGCCGTGTACCAGACATTATGGGCAAGTTCGTTCTCGAGCTGTCCGGGCGCCCAGCCGGCGTAGCCGAAAGCGATAAGGCTCTTCATCGGGCCGGAGTTACGGGCCATGTCGCCCAGCACTTCGCTCGTCGGCGTGGCGGCGAGTTGCGCATCGATGTCGAGTGTTTCGGGGCGGCGATAATCGGCGCCATGAATGACGAAGCTGACTTGCGGCTGCACCGGACCGCCTAGAAAGATGCGTACATTGCCGGACGCGGTGGCGTCTTTGTTGCCGAAAGCAGCCAGAAGGTCGGTCAGCGGCTTTTCGCCAAGCGGCCGGTTGATGACAATTCCGAGCGCGCCATCGCTATCGTGCCGGACCATCAAGATCACCGCATGCTCGAAGCGGGGATCGCGCATCGCCGGCGTTGCAATCAGGAATTCGCCTTTGAGCGAAGGCGGCGCCTCGGCCGCACCGAACAGCGGTCCGATCAGCATTGCGGATAGGGCGAGGAGAGCGACGATCAGGCGCCGGGCAGCGATCAAGGGCATGGGACTCTCCCGTCAATGTGGTGCGCAGCGCGCAGGATATCAGCATGCTGCGCCTTCTGCACGGCGCCGCTCGCATCCCGATGGGAGCTCACCCGATCTTGACCAGCAGCTTCCCGAAATTCTTGCCCTGGAGCAGTCCGAGGAAGGCGGCCGGGGCGTTTTCCAGGCCCTCGATCACATCTTCGCGATATTTGAGGCGACCGCTGCGCACCCAGGCGCTGGCTTCGCGCAGGAAATCAGCCTGTTTGGCGGCGAAATCCGTAACGATGAAGCCGCGCAAGGTCAGGCGTTTGCGCAGCACCGAGAACATGTCGGGGCCCGGCATCGGCGCCGTCGCGTTGTACTGGGCGATCAGCCCGCAAACCGGGATGCGGGCGAAGTCGTTGAGCAGCGGCCACACGGCTTGCTGGACCGCGCCCCCCACGTTCTCGAAATAGACGTCGATGCCCGCCGGGCATGCGGCTTCGAGCTGCCGCGCAAACTCGGCGCCGCGATGGTCGACACAGGCTTCGAAGCCGAGTTCCTCGACCACATAGCGGCACTTGTCCGGGCCACCGGCGATCCCGACGGCACGGCATCCCTTGATCTTGGCGATCTGCCCGACCACCGCGCCGACGGCGCCGGAGGCCGCCGCTACCACGACCGTCTCGCCGGGCTTGGGCTGGCCAATTTCCAGAAGACCCGCATAGGCCGTCATGCCCGGCATGCCGAGGACGCCGAGCGCGGTGGTCGCGGTCGCGGGATCAAGCTTGCGCAAGCCGACGCCGCTGGAAATCGCGTAATCCTGCCAGCCGCCATAGCCGAACACGGTATCGCCGGCGACGAACCTGGCATTTCGCGACACCACGATCTCGCCGACGGTGGCGCCCACCATGGGCTCGCCGACCTCGACCGGCTTGGCGTAGGATTTCGCAGCGCTCATGCGGCCGCGCATATAGGGGTCGAGCGACAGATAGCGGTTGCGCATCAACACCTCGCCGTCGCCAGGCTCCAGCACCGGCCTTTGCACCAATTCGAAATTGTCGAGGCCCGGTGCACCGTCGGGTCGACTTTTGAGCAGGACTTGGCGATTGACGGCAGCAGCCATCGGCGACCTCCTTGCGTGGTCCACGTCCGAGATAGCGCCTTTGGCCGTCAGCTGCCAAGAATTGCGCACCTGACAACGTCGGTAGGTTTGCCCCGGAACAGCGCAGCACGATGGCCGGCCGGGCCTGCGGGGGCGCTTATCATTTGCAAGCGGTTTTCCGATACCGAAGATCCGACCGGCCGCACCTTGAGAAATGATGCCGGCACCGCTAACCTCCCCTGGCAAAGGGTCGGCAAATCTCGGAGGTCTCATCATGGATATCCGTGCCGCTGCTTGCGTTCTGGTGACTGTCGCCTCGGTCGGCGCCGCCTCGGCCCATCATGGCTGGGGCAGCTACGACGCCACTAAGGTTTTCACCATCAATGCTCCGGTGGAGACGCTGACCTGGGCAGACCCGCACACGCACGTCACGCTTAAATACCAGGGACATGTGTGGGAGGCGACGCTTGCGCCGCTGTTTCGTATGCAAGCGCGCGGCCTGAAGCAGGAGATGCTCAAGCCCGGCACCATCGTGACAGTCGTGGGCTATCCGTCCACGCAGAAGGAGCACGAGATGCGGGCCGAGCGCATCACGGTCGCCGGCAAGACCGTCGAGCTGCGCTGACCCGCCGGAGATGGCATACGGCGCGCTTGCTGACATCGTCGCGAGGGTGTTCACGGCGCTTGAGCAGTCAAGCCTCGGCGCGGCCGCGCGCGGATCGGCGTGGCTCTATCCGCTCGCCAACATGAGTCATGTTCTGGGCGCGGCGCTGCTGGTCGGCGCCATCGTGACTTTCGACGTCCAGGTGCTGCGGCGCGCCAGCAATGCCGGGATCATCGCCCGCGCCGTCACCCCGGTGGCGGCATGTGGGCTCGCCCTGCAGGTTGCGTCGGGCACGGTGCTGCTGGCCGCCGACGCTATGCCGGTGGTGGTCAATCCGGTCTTCCAGTTCAAGATGGCGATGTTCGCCCTTGGCCTTATCAACGTGGCGGTTTTCCGCTGGCGCTTTGGCGGCGGCCTCAAGGCGGAGATTCCCCTGGCGGGGGCGAGGTGGCCCGCAGCGTTGTCTATGGCGAGCTGGCTGCTGGTGCTCCTGGCGGGGCGATTTATTGCGTATTTGTGAAGGCGCTTGCCTTCTCCGGCAATTTGCGCGCTGATCGCTTTAAGATTCCGGAGCGGCTTCCACAAGGGTCCGAACGGTTGAGCTTGCTCCCCCAGGGCGGGGAGACGGACAAGCGCCTCGTGATTATGACCTGCTGAATCCGAATATCACCGCAACTCTGGCCAGTGGTTCGGATCGACGAGGAGTTCCTGCGAGCGCGGTTGCCGTCTGATGAAGCCTGCACGTTCGCGCGTCAGCACCATGTGGTGAACTGAAGGGGTGTGACGGGAAAAATTGTGAACATGGTAGAAATCGAGGCCGCGCGGTCAATGCCCGGATTCGGCGCGTCGACGGCAAGGAGCGCCTCGTATCCGAAGTTGCTGCCTGGGAGCTCGTCAAAATCACCGCGGGACGGCGCTGCCCGTCAGTACCGCCCGCACGGCCGAGGTCTTCACGCCGCAGCCGGCGCTTCCGCGCATGGCTGCTTGTATTCCTTTAAACGCGGCAGCACCTCGCTGGCGAACAGCGCAAGATTGTCGACCGTATCCTCGTGCGAAAGGCTGCCGGCGTGGCCCATCATGATCAGGTTGCCCATGCCGCCGCAATATTCGCAGAACGCGACGATCTGGGCATAGACCTGGTCGGGCGTGCCGCAGAACATGATGGCGGCGTCGATCAGATCCTGCACGCTGGCGGAATGCATGTCGATGAAGCGGCCGTCCTTGGTCTTGCTGCGTTGGCGTCTCTCGCCGCGCAGGATGCGGACGTTGTCCTCAATCGAGAGGTAACCGGGCGGATTGCGGAACTGAGGCGCCACGATCGCTGAGGTGCGCACATAGCCTGCAATGCATTCGGCACGCGCCCGCGCGGTGCGCTCGTCAGCGGCCACCGCGACAAGGCCGAGATATCCGAACCTGTCGGCGGTCGGCGCCGGCCGGCCGGCCGCCACATAGCCGGCCCGGTAGGCATCGTACAACGGGCGCGTGGCAAAGCCGGTGCCGAGCGTCGCCATCACGTAACCTTTCTCGCCAAGCACCCGCGCATTGCCGCGGCTGCCGGTCGTACTCCACACCGGCGGATGCGGGTCCTGATAGGGGCGTGGCCACAGATTGACGTGGCGGTAACGGAAATGCTCGCTCTCCCAATAGAACGGCTCGCCGTGGCTGGTCATCGCCTTGATGATGAAGTCGTGAGCTTCCCAGAACCGCTCCATGACGCCGACCGCATTCTGGTTCGACACCGGAAATTCGTAAGGCACGCCCTTGACGAAGCCCATGTCGAGGCGGCCGCGCGAGAGCACGTCGATGGTGGCCAATTCTTCGGCGCAGCGCAGCGGGTCGGGCCGGTGGCCGATCGGGTAGCCGAGCACCAGCAAGCGGGCGCGCCTGGTTTGCCGCGCCAGCACCGAAAGCGCGACGATCGCGGTGCACGACATGCATGTCGCCGTCGCATGATGCTCGTTGACCATGATGTCGAGGCCGAGTTCGTCGGCAAGGAGCCATTCGTCGTAATAGCGGTGCAGCAGATCGGCCGCGATCTTCGGGTCCTGGCTGGCGTTGGGCAGGTTGACGCGTAGCGAGCCATGGTGGGAAAACCACGCCGGGAAATAGGGCTGCTCGGTGAATTGATAGACTCGCATCGCTCCCAGATGTCAGATGGGCGGGGTCACCAGGGAGGGGCGGCAGCCGCCCGCCCGGTCTGGGTGGGCAAAGCCGCTGTCCCGCCCCTGGCGGTCCGATGACAAGCTCCGCGTGCCCGCCGGGCACGCGCGGACCGGCCGTCAGGCGTAATAGTCTGCGGCCGCGGTCTGATCCGTCGGCTTGGCGCTGAGCGCGTTCAATACCGGCGTGAGCACGATGGCGATCGCCAGATTGAGGATCAGCGTGTAAAGCGCCGTATATCCCGGGAACGTCCAACCGCCGATCGCCAGCGGGTAGGCGGCTTGGAAATTGACCGCAACCGCCATGTAGGTGCCCGCAAAGGTTCCGGCGGCCCATCCGATCAACAGGGCCCATGAGTTGAACCATCGGGTATAGAGCCCGATCATCACGGCCGGCAGGGTCTGGATGATCCAGATGCCGCCCAGCAATTGCAACTGAATGGCGTATTGCAGCGGCACGAAGACGACGAACACGAGCGCGCCGAATTTGACCACCAGCGACACCCATTTGGCCATTTGAGATTCCTGCTTGTCGGTCGCGCGGGGATGGATGAATTCGCGATAGGCATTGCGGGTAAACAGATTGGCGGCAGCGATCGACATGATGGCGGCCGGCACGAGTGCGCCGATTCCGATCGCCGCAAAGGCGAGGCCGGCAAACCACGAGGGGAAGTTATGCAGGAACAGCGCCGGCACCGCGAAATTGCCCTTGAACTGCCGGAACCCATCGGCGAATTCCGGTAATTTTTCGACGCCGTCGGCGAGGGCAAAGAAGCCGAGCAATGCCAGGAGCCCGAGCATGAACGAATAGGCCGGCAGCAACGCGCCATTTCGGCGCACCGTATGGCCGCTGGTGGCGCTGAGGATGCCGGTCATCGAGTGCGGATACAGCAGCAGCGCCAACGCCGAGCCCAAGGCCAGCGTCGCATAGTTGCCATAGGCACCCGTGGTCTGCCCCTGCGGCACCGCCAGCAACAGTTTCTCAGGCGGAATCGCGGCAAAGATCGAGCCGAACCCGCCGAGTTTGATCGGGATGACGATGACGGCCGCGAATGCGGTCAGGTAGATCAACAGATCTTTGACGATGGCGATTGCCGCCGGCGCCCGCAGTCCGCTCGAATGCGTGAAGGCTGCCAGAATCACGAAGGCGATGACGAGCGGAATATCTCCGGCGATCCCCTCGCCGGTGACGCCCAACCCGCCGATAACCACCTGCAGGCCGACGAGTTGCAACGCGATATATGGCACGGTGGCCACGATGCCGGTGACCGCGACTGCGAGCCCCAGCCAGCGATTGCCGAAACGCCCGTTGACGAAATCGGCTGCCGTGAGGTAGCCGCGCTTGCGGCACACGTACCACATCCGTGGGAACACGATGAAGAGCAGCGGGTAGATGATGATCGTGTAAGGCACCGCGAAGAAGGCGACCGCGCCGGCCCCGAAGGCGAGGGCCGGAACTGCGATGAACGTATAGGCGGTGTAAAGGTCGCCTCCGAGCAGAAACCAGGTGATCAGCGTGCCGAACCGGCGCCCGCCGAGGCCCCATTCGTGCAGCTGCTCGAGGTCGCCGCGCCGCCAGTGGGCCGCCGCAAAGCCGAGCCAGGTGATGAGGGCGAACAGCAGGATGAAGACGGTCAGGGCAGTCCAGTTCAGATCCATGGCCCGCTCCTATTCGGTTGCCCAATAGACGACGGCCGTCACCGCCGCGCTGACGAAGACCAGTGCCAGCTGGAACCAATAGAAAAACGGCATACCGAAGACGGTCGGCTCGGCTGAGTTATAAAAAGGCACCCACAGGGCGGGAATGAACTGGAGCACCAGCAGCACGTACCACCAGCTCCAGGCATGATTGTGCCTACTCTGCATCGTCGCCTCCCTCATGTTTGCTATCATTCTAGCAGCGTAATTCTGCCGCCTGCTACAGGTCATTTCGGGCGAGCGCAAGCGCGTGCGCGCAATGACATGGCTCGAGATTCTCAGGTCGCGGCATGGTTGATTCTCAATCGGCGATATCGCGAATGCGGCGATCGACTATTCGCCCGCTAGGGCTGCACGCGCATGCGCGCCAGCAGCTCTACGGTCGGGTACGAGTCCGCTGGCAGGCCGAGCTTGATCTGCATCGCGCGTGTCGCCTGGCGGGATGACAGACCGATCTTGCCGTCGGCGCCCCCCACGTCGTAGCCGGCCTTGATCAAAAGCTGCTGCAACTCCCGGGCCTGCGCCAATCCCAGCGGCGGCGGTGGCGTGCCGTTGCCGCGTCGCATCGGCGGCGCCCCGGCGAGGCGGGTCGCATAGTAGGCCGCGGTGGTGGAATAGACGAGCGAGCTGTTCCATTTGAGATACGCCTGGAAGTTGTCGAACACCAGGAAGGAAGGCCCGAACCGACCTATCGGCAGCAACAGCGAGGCCTTGATATTCTCGTGCTGCAACGGGCGTCCGTCCGGCAGCGTGACCCCCCAGTCAGCCCATTTTTCGATTGGGTATTGGATGGAGAGGTCGGCCTGCTCCCAGGGCATGTTCTCGGGCACGCGGACCTCCCGCATCCACGGCTCGCCCCGCTTCCAGCCGAGGCTGACCAGGTAATTCGCGGTCGACCCGATCACGTCTGGGACGCTGCGCAACAGGTTGCGCCTGCCGTCGCCGTCATAGTCAACCGCGTATTTGATATATTCGGAGGGCATCATCTGGGTCTGGCCGAGTTCGCCCGCCCATGAGCCGAGCATCTCGGCCGGCCTGAGATCGCCGCGTTCGATCAGCCGCAGCGCGTCGAACAGGTGGCCGCGGAACATTTCGGCGCGGCGGCAATCATAGGCGAGCGACACCAGCGAGCGGATCGCCTGGTCCTTGCCCATGTTGGAGCCGAAATCGCTTTCCAGCCCCCAGAAGGCGGTGATCACCGGCGCCGGAACACCGTACTGCTTCTCGGCACGGTCGAAGACCGCCTGGTATTTGCGGATTTCCGCCACACCCTGCTGGAGCCGGTAGGTCGGCAGCATTTTGCCGGAGAATTCAAGGAAGCTCTCGGCGAAGATGCGTTGGCCGCGGTCGATGTTGACGATCCGCTGGTCGTAGACGAGGTAAGGCGACGCGGCATCGATGGCGCTTCTGGAAATACCCTGAGCCATGGCCTCGGCCTTAAAGCGGCCGAGCCAGCTCTCAAAGCTGCCCGAGCTGCGGCAATCGCTTGCCGCAGAGGCTGCCGTTGCAGTCAGCACTGCCGCAAACGCAAAGCCGATCTGCTTGCCAAGCCGATTCATGGTCGCCACCCGAGTGTTATGGATAAGGAGCATCGGCCGCGCTTATAGCAGAATCAAGCTGTCATTCTAGAGGCTTAGGCTTGGCAACAGGCAGCGCCGAGAGTACAACGCAGGAGCGACGTTGCCCCACGATTGTTGGCTCGCTTTCGTCGCAGCGGCCTATCGGCTGCAGCGCGCAGCCCGCGTGGGCCTGACAACCTGATTTCCGGGGCCGTCGCGAACTCCGCCGGTTCCCCATGCCTCGCCAAATGCGCATGCGACGCTGATGCCCAGAAACAGATAAAGTTTGCCAAAGCGAGTTCGACACCAGCGACGACAGGTCAAGCGGCATCAATGTTGACACAAACATAGACGCGTACGCAGAGGTCCCGACGATTCTTCCGCGGCTCAGAGTCGTCCCGGCCCCACCCCGCCGTCCCCGCAAGCGGGAGCGGCCAGGATGGCGGAATCCGGGTGGACCGCAGGCCCTAATTCGCCGGCGGCCAATTCGCCGGCGGATGCGGGACATGCATCGTCATCAGGACGATCGGCGCGCCGCCGGTCGGGATGACTTGGTGCGGGGTGTTCGACGGCACGATCAGCATATCGCCCTTGACGACGGCCTGGGAGTTTCCACCCGCGATCGAGGAGCCGCTCAGATTGTTGGCGTTGGTGCGCTTCTCGTCGACAAGCTTGCCCCCGGTGACGATATTGCCCGTGCCTTCGAGCACGACCATCAGCTCGGCATCCTTTTCATGAACGGCCGCCGGCGATGTGCCGGGACGATATTCAAGCTGGGCCCGATAGGGCGCGAGCGACAGGATCGGCTCTGCCACGAGCGGGGCGTCGCCCTTGCGGTCAGCCTTTGCCTTGTCGACCAGGCCCATGATTTCTTTGTCGTTCATGAAGGTCCGCGGCGAAGCGGCCTGCTGGGCCAGGGCGCCGGAAGCCAGCGCGGTGGTAAGAAACGTGAAAGCCAGGAATTGGGCGCGCATCGGGTTCCCTCCTTGTTAAGCCATATGCCGCGGCCAATGGGTAAACGGCCGGTCCTGCCGGCGCAAGGGCGGCGGGCTGGGCGGCGGTCGAAAGATGCTGGGTCCATCACGTGCCCGGCGACGAAGTGATCTCATCGCGGCGCTCCCGACACGCTGGCCTCGAATTGAGCGCTGCGGCTGGCGCCGACGGCGAGCCCTTGGCGGTGAAACAACCGACAAATTCACCGTCTTGCGGGAACAGCACAAGGCCCGCGCGTCGCCGCCAAGACCGTCGCGGCGTTGCCGAACGGCTTGCGGCAAGGTCGCGATAGCAATAGGAACTGCGAGTAGCCGTCCCCCGGGCCGAGTTCGCTAGGACAGGCCCGGATTTCGCTGCTCTCAGAATTGCTCGGAGTCCGCATGTCCAAGCTCCGCCTCACCTTCGCTTGTGGACCTTACGACCACACCCAGGCCCTTCGTGCCGGCTCACTGCAGCCCGAAGGCATTGACCTCAACTACCTGGCGCTGCAGCCCGCCGAGATTTTCTGGCGCATGTTGCAGTATCGCGAATTCGATGCCTCCGAGATGTCGTTGTCGAACTACACCTCGCTTGTCAGCGACGGCGAGGCGCCGTTCATCGCCGTTCCGGCGTTTCCGTCGCGCGTGTTCCGGCACGGCTATTTCTTCGTCAATGCCGACAAGGGCATTGGCCACCCCGGCGATCTCAAAGGCAGGCGCGGCGGGGTGCCGGAATACAGCATGACGGCCGCCGTCTACATGCGAGGCCTGCTGGAACATGAATACGGCGTCAAGCCGAGCGACGTGGAGTGGGTGCAGGGCCGCACCGACCGCCTCGGCCGCAAGCTGCCGGCCGAGATCCAACTGACGCAGGCGCCTGCAGGCACCGAACTCGGCGACATGCTGGAGCGAGGCGACATCGATTTCCTGATGACCGCGAACAATCCGCTGGCATTCCGTCGCGGCAATTCGAAGGTGCGGCGGTTGTTCCCCGACTATGCGGCGGTCGAGAAGGACTACTATCGGCGCACCAAAATCTATCCGATCATGCACACGGTGGTGATCCGGCGCGACATCTGCGAGCGCGACCCGTGGGTGGCGCTCTCTCTGTACAAGGCGCTGTGCACCGCCAAGGACCGCTGCTACCACTTCCTTGCGGAACTGGGTTCATCGAAGGTGTCATCGGCTTGGCTGCAGCCGCTGCTTGAAGAGGAGCAGGCTATCATCGGGCCCGATTGGTTTCCCTATGGGATCGCCCAGAACCGGCCCAGCATCGAAGCGCTGTTGCAATACACCCATGAACAGGGACTGACCCCGCGCCGCGTCAAGCTGGAGGAGTTGTTTGCTCCGAGCACGATGCGGGATATTCCGCTCGGAGACGGGCAGCGGATTTAGGGTGCGATGCGCACCGTTGCAAATCCCCCCTAGCGGGCGAGGGGATTGGCCAGCCGAAAAGGCTCCGAATGCCTCTGCGCCTCGTCTTCATGGGCACCCCCGACTTCGCGGTGCCGACGCTCGCCGCGATCGTCGCCCACGGTCACGACGTGGCAGCCGTGTTTACGCGGGCGCCGCAACCGGCGGGGCGCGGCATGGAGTTGCGGCCGAGCCCGGTCGAGCGCGAGGCGCGACGCTTCGGGATCGCGGTCCTGACGCCGCAGACGCTGCGGTCGGCGGAGGCGCAAGATGCGCTTCGCCTCCACAGGGCGGACGCCGCCGTCGTGGTCGCATATGGGTTGATCCTGCCAAGGCCGGTTCTCGAGGCCCCCCGGTTCGGCTGCTTCAATCTTCATGCCTCGGCCCTGCCGCGCTGGCGCGGCGCAGCGCCAATTAATCGCGCCATCATGGCCGGCGATGCCGAAACCGCTGTCGTGGTGATGCAGATGGCGGAAGGGCTGGACACGGGTCCCGTGGCGATGGCGGCGCGTATCGCCATTGGTCCCGACATGACAGCCGGCGAGCTGCATGACGAGCTCGCACGGTGCGGCGCCGATCTCATGGTCCGCGCGCTCGATGCCCTGGAGCGCGGCTCGCTAGAACTGACGCCGCAACCGCGCGAGGGCGTGACCTACGCCGCCAAAATCGACAAAAGCGAAACCCGGATCGACTGGACCCGGCCGTGGAAAGCCGTGCACGACCATTGCCGCGGCCTGTCGCCGTATCCGGGCGCGTGGTTCGAGCTGCCGGATCCCGGTGCATCGCCCGCTCGCGTCAAAGTCCTGCGCACCACCAGAGGCGAAGGGGCGGCGGCGCCCGGCACCGTGCTCGACGACAAGCTCACGGTGGCGTGCGGCGAAAGCGCAGTGCGCATCCTCGAACTCCAGCGCGCCGGCCGCCAGCCCATGGAGGCCGAGGAGTTCTTGCGCGGCACGCCGCTTGCGGCCGGCACGCGCTTAAGCTGACCTGCTGGACGGATTTGGACCTGAGGCTGTCGCTCAGTCGATGTCACCCCGATGTGTACGGCCCGGAGGTGATCACCCGCTGCCCCCCCTTCTGGATGCGGACGCCCGGCTCGAAGAACGGATTGACGGCCTGGCACCACGTCGTGACGCGATGCCACCGATAAGCAAAACCAGCCAGCACCACCCAAAGCGGAACGTTGGACCATCCCATCCGGCCCGCGTCGAGCGTCGCGAGAGGGATTTCAGCTACCATCGCCGCGAGCAGGATCAGGTCCCATTTCTCGGTACCCGGGTTGGAACCGGCTGCGGGCACGGTGGATCACCGGATTCACGCGTGCCAGCAGGAGTGCAGAAAGACCGAAGGCCGCAACAACGACCGCGATGAACACCGGAAATCCAATCGATCCTGCCTAGGGGGCAGGCAGACCAGCGCAAGAGGCACAGCGGCGCGCCTATAGCGTAGAGGATCGCAGAGGCGCGGAACATGGGTCTTTGATCGGTGGAGGTCTGTCTCCTTTCAGACCCGCGTATCTCGGGCGTCGTCACGCTGGCGTCAGCGGATCGCCAACTCAACAACCCGCGGATACCTGCCGCCGCGGTTAGGCACGCTGCACTCGCCGTGGAACTTTCGGAGACGCGGCACGTGCGCAACGCGTTCAAGATCACGTCGGTCAAGGCCGACCGCAAGGATGCACGTGAGATTCCGAACTGATGCGGCATGGGCTGGTTCCGGCCGGCGCACTGCAAGTCGATGGAGGCCCAGCAGACACGCAGCCATGCCGACCGCGCGCAAACTGGTGCAGGAGGAGATTCTCGAAACTGCGCGGCATTCTGCGGGGCTTCGGGCTGAAGGTCCGCAAGACAATGCCGGCGGGGTTCGAGGGGCGGATCGCCAAGCGCAAACGGGTGAAAGATGCGGCGACAGGCGGCCTGCGCCGAGAGCTTCGCCCTGAGTGGCGAGACTTTTACGCACATGGGTAAAAGTGAGAACGTCGTCAGAATACCAGCTGGGGCATTTCGAAAAACGGAAAACGAAAAGAACTCCGTTTCCGAGGCTGAAAGGAAAAACAGGCTCTAACCAACTTTCGACGAACTGGTAGAATGTCCGCTCGCTTAGGAAGGCACACTTCGCTCATTGGTTCTGCTGCTCGAATGCCCTGATGCTTTCTGCCCTAATCTTCTCCAGACACCGCCGCTTGAGCCCGACAAATTCCTCGTCGGTCGCGATGTCCGGCGAGCGCGGCCGCCCGATCGAGACCTCCAGATCGGCGGTGATCCTGCCAGGGCTTGCGCTCATCACGACCACCCGGTCACTAAGGAACAATGCCTCGTCGACGTCGTGGGTGACGAACAGCACAGTGATGCCGAACTCACTCCAGATGCGCAGCAAGCTTTCCTGCATCATGACCCGGGTCTGGGCATCAAGCGCGCCGAACGGCTCATCCATGAGCAGCACGCTCGGATAATTTGCCAACGCCCGCGCAATGCCGACGCGTTGCTGCATGCCGCCCGACAGCTCACCTGGATAGCGGTCGGCAAAGCGCGATAGCCCAACGAGTTCCAGGAACGTGTCAGCGGTGGCATCAGGAGATGATGCGCCGGTGACGCGCGGACCAAAACGCACGTTTTCGCGGACGGTCATCCAGGGGAACAGCGAATATTGCTGAAATACCATGCCGCGGTCCGGGCCCGGGCGTCGGACGGGAACGCCATCAACCTCGACCGTACCCTTGGCAGGCCGAACGTATCCGGCGACGCAATTGAGCAAAGTCGACTTGCCGCAGCCCGAGGGGCCAAGCAGGCAGACGAATTCTCCGGGCTTAACCTCCAGCGAAGTCCGCTCCACTGCCGCATGCCGCCGCGTGCCCCGCCCGAACGCGACGCTGACATCCGTGATCACGACATGCCCCCTGGTGGCACGAAACGTGTGCTCCCTCAGGTTCGTCACCGCCGGAGGCTTTTCGAGCATCACAATGTCCTTCCGGATCTTGCTGGCAAAGCGTTGCGCTGTGCGAGAGACGGCATTGTCGCGGCATTGTGGCGGGGTGTCAGCGGGCGCCTCCGCGCCAGCAGGTAGGTTGAGGCGAGCAGTACAGCAAACCCCGCAAGGGCGATGCCGGTGCCGAACGGTTGGAGCGCAAACGCGGTCGAGACCCCTATTCCCAACAATGCGAGCCCCACCGCCCACGACGGGGCCGCGCAGCAAACCGCCCACATCATGGTGATTGTGGTGAAGCCGACGAGAGCCGCGCCAATACCGGTTGCGGCCAGGCCGGAGTAGCGTATGGCGCACCCGCAGGAGTGCGGAAATCGCCTTAGCAGCATGATGTTGGTGGCGACGAGCGCGCCCAGCGCGAGCACGATGAGAAACTTCGGTGGTAAGATCTCGATGCTCCACTCGGCGATGCCGTGCCCGTAATCGCGGTTCATGTAACCGATTTCGAGCAGCCACTCGTCGAGCATGATCGGCACCATGTCGCGCAGCGACGGAGTGGAGCGGAAGATCACTGCGATGTTGTGAGCGTAATCGTAGAGCGTGATGTAGTTTGGGAGCTCGCCGAACCGGATCACGACGCTGAGCACCAGCCCGGCGTAGTAAGCGATAACAAATCCGGACGTGATGAGCAGCCAGGGCCACTTGCGCCCCGCGACCTCGTCTCGACTGACGGAGTTCGTGGACATCAGCGCGTTCGTCGTTGCCAGGTGAGAAACGGGCGCGTCAGGAGACGGACCGCGTAGGTCGACAGCGTGCCGAGCGCGCCGATCACCAGCATGCCCACCACGATGTCCTGATAATTGATGAGCGAATATGCATTCCAGGTGAAATAGCCGATGCCGTACTGCCCGCTGATGATTTCGCCTGCGAGCAGCGAAAACCAGGCCACGCCCATTCCGATGCCGAGTCCTGTCGCGATACTTGGCAGTGCGGCAGGGATGACAACGCTCCAGAAGATCTGGAGCCGGTTGGCGCCGAGCGTCTGCGCTGCGCGCACAAACACTTCGGGCGTCTGCTCGACCCCGTGGATCGTGTTCAGCACGATGGGAAACACTGCGCCGAGAAAAGTGATATAAATGATCGAGGATTCCTCGGTCGGCATCATAAGGATCGCCAGCGGGATCCAGGCGACGGCCGGAATCGGTCGAAGAATCTCTATATAGGGCATCAGGAGGTCGCGAGCGAGCCGTGAGCGGCCCATGATCAGGCCGAACGTGATGCCGGCCCCGGTCGCCAGCCCGTACGCATAAAGGATGCGCTGCATGCTGACGAGAATGTGCAGGTAGAACGTGGTCTCGCCTAGGTGGGCCCAAAAGGCTTCGCCGACCCCGACGGGAGACGGCACGTTCTCGAACCGGACATACCAGTTGAAACCAGCTCTCGTCGCCCAGTACCAGAGCAAGAGTCCAAGAACGACCGATGCAATGCTGAGGCTCCAGCTCTTCGCGTATACCTCCAGGAGCTCCCGTTTCGATTCCTGCCCGGGCTGGCATGCTGTCGGCGCTCCTTCGACATGCGTTGCGAGATCGTTATCGCTTGGCGTGGGAGCGACGCCGGCCGACGGCAACGAGCTCGGCTGCTCGCTTGGCAAGGCCAAATAGCCGGCATTTGCGGGCGAATTCATTGCCCCTCCCTTTGCCGCCACATGTCAGGCGACCCAATCGAGCGTACGGCACGCCGGCTTGGTTACGAAGCGAGGCTGGCCACCGCCCCCGCGAAGGTGAAAACTTGGCCTTTGACTGAGGCCGCATATTGCTCCGCATCGTTCTTGCGCAGGAACGCCGCGTACGTGCCGTTCGGCCCAAGCACGTAGAACGCCGACTTGCCGAATATCTTGAGACCGCTGAGCTGGTCGTACACATAAGTCGCGTTGACCTTGGCCCCCGCGGCCCGGTACTTGGCAACCCCCTCGAGAAATTCCCTGACCGTGGCAAAGGTCAAAATGCCGTCGCGAGCATGCCAGATCTCGTTTGGCAGGCCGCGGTTGGCGACCACAGGATCGATTGTCACTGCGCGCTGCGCCGCATAATCGAGCCCCATCTCACCGTAAGCCTGCTTGAGGTAGGTTTCATCGATCCACTGGCGCAGGTCGAGTGCCGGAGCAAGGCTCGCGTCGGCGAGCACCTTGTGGTCGAACTTGAGCGTGTCGATCCACTCCGGTTTCAGCGTCGGGTCGAGCGTCAAGTAACCGCCTTTCGAGTAATAGAGATAAAGAACTTCCTTTTCGACCCCGGTCCATTTCTCCATTATCTGCACGGCCTGGACCGGATCGCTCTCGATCCAGCGCTCAGCGTCGTAGATGGCCTTGATAAAGGCGACGACGACTTCGGGATATTTTTCGGCAAAGTCCTTGCGCACGACCACGCCGTGCAGATACGGGACGCCCGTCTCGCTGCCGTCGTAGATCACGCGAGCGGTACCGCGAAACTGCATGATCTCCGACCACGGGCAGAAATCTGCGTGCGCATCGATCTTGCCAGCGGCGATGTTCGCTGCGCCTACGGTCGGGCTCTGGTTCTTAAGCTCAACCGCCGAGAGGGGAATATGCGCGTCGGCCAACGCCTTGACCAGCATACCCCATGCGGCGCTGCCGACCGGAGTCGAGACGGAGCGCCCGCGCAATTGCTCGATCGAATGAATATCAGAGTTTACCGGAACGACGATTGCGTTGCCCGAGCCTTTTCTGTTGTAGGCGGTGCCGGCCACGAGCACCGTGCGCAGGCTTGATGTTTGCTGAAACTTCGCGCCGTTGACGACCAGCGGATAGTCGCCCATTACACCAAAGTTTAGCTTGTTCGCCAGCATCTGATTGGTAATGGGGGCGCCCGACTCGTAGTCGTTCCAGACGAGGTCGTATTGCGCGCCTGCATACTTGCCGTTATGCGGCAGATGTTTTTCTAGAAGTTTGAGTTCCTTGACGACGATACCAGCTGGATAGGTATCCGTGCACATGCTCTGGTGACCGACGCCGATTCTGATCGTCTCGGCCGGCGCCAGCGTGATAACCCCAAAGCTAAGCGCCGCTGCCGTAACCAGGCTTCTGATGATCATCCCCTCACCTGTTCTGCTGCCGTTACTTGTCTTAAGTCCGACCACTCAAACTGCAAACCCGGTGCCAATCCTCGCCGTTGCGGGCCGAAAACCAAAGGGTTTGACATCTCGAAAAAAAAGATCGAGCGAGAAAAGGCGACAAAAGCAGGCGCCCTGACCAATGCCGACCTCCTATCCATTCTCCCGTCGCCCCTGCTCAACGAATAAGCAGCAGCGGCGCGGCCGATAATACAAGCTGCGCCCAGCGGCCGAAGCCGCAGACATTTTCGTTGCTGAACGGCGTATGCCGCGGGTTCCGCATCGAACTCACCAGCGCGGTACGCGGACACGGAACTGGAACGCGTCAGGTCGTACATACAGACGTTCGAAGTCAATCGGCCGACCCCGGCTGTCGTGCGTCAAGCGCACGATCCGCACCAAGGAAACGCCCTTTCCCAGTGCGAGCCGCTGCGCAGACAATTCGTCCGCTGGCACGACATCGAGCGAGATATCGGCATAGCCCAGCTCGATGCCGACCTCTTGCTCGAGCAAC
Source organism: Xanthobacteraceae bacterium (assembly GCA_030037185.1). The sequence continues at coordinate 20,035 of JASHRR010000207.1, forward strand.
GTGAAGATATCGACATGGGTCAGATTCAACTCCATCAGCCGCCGACCGACGCCGACCGGAAAATGGCTTATGTCATAAGAGAGCGCCGCCCCACCGGCGATTCGTAGCCTGGAGATGCGCACGATAAGCGCCCCCCGCTCGAGCTGCAGAATTCTTCGCATTTCGGCTGATGCTGGCAGTTCGGACAACTCGACGACTTCCGAACGGACATCGACGCCAAGACGGGCCATCACTTCGCCGAAGCCCTGAAGGCGACCGAAGTCCTGAACCGCCTGGACCCGGCGAACGAAGTAGCCCTTCCCCTGACGGCTTTCGATGAGGCCGTCCTTGCGCAGCGCGTCAAGGGCGAGGCGGATCGTCACCCGGCTCACGCCGAATTCCGCTCCGAGCGCGCTTTCTGAGGGAAGCTTGTCCTGTTGCGCAAACACGCCACGGCTGATCCGCTGACGCAGCAGATCGCGCACCGCAATGTATTTGTACCCGCTGATGGCCACCGGCTCTTTCCCGACACGCAGCTACCCGCACAGATTAGGGCGATGGCCCCTGCACATTCGTTGCACGGTCCGCTTTTTTGACCGGCGGCATGCTATCGCGCTGCTCCCCGCATGTTAGGCAACTAATTGCTCGATCGCGCGGGTTGACCACCATGGGCCTTCGGCGGGACCATGAGTTTTGGCACGAATTGTGCCGCCGCCTGCGCTGTCGTGTGCCCGGCGCGGCGCTGGAGGGGATACGCAATGGCTCCAACCAAGGCCTTAAGATTACCCCCCCGCGCCGTCTGCCCCGGCCAGTCGGCGCAGTCACCGGCGCCGCGTTCGGTGCTGCTGGTCGAGAGCGAGAACCTGGTCGGGGGGCCGACGCCGCTTTTTCAGGCACTGAGCGAGCGCGAGCAAAAAGAAGTCATGGCTCACGGTACCCAGCGCGTCGTCCACCGGCGTCAGATGCTATTCGTCCAAGGAACCCCGCACGACGGCATTTACCTGATCCAGAGCGGCCGCGTACGCGTGTTCTACACCGCCCCGTCAGGTCGTGAGATCACGCTTGCCTATTGGCACCGGGGCAACTTCGTCGGCGGACCGCAAGTCTTCGGGTCGGGCGTTCACCTTTGGTCCGGCATCGCAACGACGGACTGCAGCGTCGTTCATATTCCGGGCAAACTATTGCGCAGGCTGGTCGTGCAGATTCCGAGCCTCGCCATCGGAATCATCGAGGGACTGGTCTTCAAGGGAAAGTGCTACTCGGCATTGGCGCAGATGCTGGGCACCCGGTCGGTGACCGAAAGGCTGGCGCATCTTCTGTTGCATCTGGCCGACATCTATGGTGTCCCCCAGCATGGCGCCATTGTCATCTCCACCGCGCTGAGCCACGCTGACATCGCGCACATGGTGGGAGCGACGCGGCAATGGGTGACGATCAGCCTCAAGCGCTTCGAGGGAAAGGGAATCATCGCTTCGAGCAAATCCAAGGTGGTGATCTACCGGCTCGACAAGCTCGCGCAATTGAGAGGCAGCGCCGCATGAACGTGCCTTGCCTTTGGACGCGCTGGCCCGAAACTGCCTAAAATTGCGTCACCTGCGGCGAATTTTGCAATTAATCGACCGTGTCCCGCAAAGTCTGTTTGATCCGTATCCCCTCCCCACTCGAATATCGCGGCTCGCGGCCTCCGCACGGCTAGAGAGCGGATTTTGCCGCCGGCCATTCCTGCACCCGCCATCCAGCGTGGCTGGTCTGCGTGGTGCCTCGAGCAAGGGTTCTGCGTGCGGTCAAAACGATGAGGGATTTGGAGACTTGTCATGAACCAGAACAGGCATTCGGCAAAATCCGACTCTTGCCCTGCGCGCGGCGGGGCTGTCGGCCGCGCTCTCCTGCGCATCGCTGCGTGGTGGCGCGGCCTCACGCGCGATGTTGCCGGCAGCTATCGGGCTGAACGCCACTACATGCGCGGGCCCGGCCCCAAATGGCACGAGAATAATGCCGGCAGCACGACGTGACCGAGCGCATCGGCGCAAAGCAAGTTCGCACGGGCGTGCGCGCTAGATGAGGATTGGCTTACAGCGGCGTCGGCAGAAATCGACGCCCGCCACCATTTTTTACCTGGGAGTCATCAATGCCGACTGAGAAACCGAATATCGTCTTCTTCCACGTCGACAACCTCGGCATGGGCGAGCTGGGTTGCTACGGCGGCGGGATCCTGAGAGGCGCCGATACCAAGCGCACCGACAAGTTTGCCACGGAAGGCTTAAAGCTGACCCACTATGTGGTGGAGCCGCAATGCACGCCAACCCGTTCGGCGCTGATGACGGGACGCTATCCGATCCGCTCCGGCAACCACACGATCGCCCTGGGCGGCAATGCCGGCGGCCTCATCCGATGGGAGGTAACCATCGCCGAGATCCTGGCCGCAGCCGGATACGTTTCATGTTGCCTAGGGAAGTGGCACATCGGCGCGGAGGACGGCCGGTGGCCGACGGATCACGGCTTTGACGAATGGTACGGTCCGCTGCGGACGTACGATGAATGCATGTGGCTCGAGGACCCTCATTACGTTCCCGAGCGCGATGGCTATTCCTATATGCACGAGGGCCGCAAGGGCGAGGGCGTGAGGCCGATCCTGTCTCAGCAGCTCACCATGGACATGAAGAAGCGCTGCGACCTCGAATATCAAAGGCGCGGTCTAAACTTCATGGAGCGCAGCGTATCGACGGGCAAGCCGTTTTTCCTCTATTTCAATCACTCGCTGATGCATTTCCCGATGATTCCCCGCGACGAATTCGCCGGAAAAAGCACGAACGGCGAATGGGGCGATTGCCTGCTGATGCTTGACCATGACTTCGGCGTTCTGCTCGACAAGCTCGACGAACTGGGCGTCGCCGACAACACCATTGTGGTCTATTGCGGCGACAACGGCGCCGAGGATCATCTGGTCGGCCGGGGCACGGGCGGCTTCTTCGACGGGTCTTATTTCAGCTCGGCGGAAGGCGGCATTCGCACGCCGTTCCTGATCCGCTGGCCCGGAAGGATCAAGGCGGGGGTCGAGAGCAACGAGATGGTCCATGTCAGCGACATGTTCACCACGCTATTGAGATTCGCTGGCTGCGAGCCACCGCGTGATCGAATCATCGACGGCGTAGACCAGACCACGTTCTTTCTCGGCCAGCAGCCAGCCTCAAACCGAGATACCTGCATGGTCTGGCTCAACGAGGAGCTGCATGCGATCAAGTGGAAGGACTTCAAGATCAACTTCAAGCGCCAGCAGCACTTCCACGATCCGGAGCTGCCGCTGGGCTTCGCCCGCATCACGCATCTCATGGAGGACCCGAAGGAACGAGAGCCGGTCAACCACCGCTATGTGCGCTGGTGGGTGATGCAGCACGCACATCGGGTGGTACGGGAATTCGAAGAAAGCAAGAAACGAGAGGAACTCATTCCGGCGGGATCGCCTGTCGACTTCGTGCCAAGGCCTTACGCGTGAGCCCGCTCATGCCTGTAGGCAGTGCGTCTGCCCGAGACGCTGAGAAAACATCAATCCGCGAAGCGCAGATAGCCGACGTGCGCTGCAACAACAGCGACGGTAACGCGCGGACGGCACGTCATAGGTCCGACCGGAGGTCGATGATCCGGATTCCCGGCGGCAGCTTCCTGATGGGCTCGGATGCATTCTACCGCGAAGAGCGGCCGGTGCGGTGGGAAACCGTGGACGGATTCTGGATCGACCCCTATCCAGTGACCAATGCCGAGTTTCGAACATTCGTCGATGCGACCGGCTATGTCACGACCTGCGAGCGTCCACCTGACGCGTCCGCTTACCCGCAAGCCGATCCATCTCTCCTGGTGCCCGGTTCACTGGTATTCAGGAAGCCGCCTGGCCCGATCGATCTGCGCGACTACCGTGCCTGGTGGAAATCGGTGCCGGCGGCGAATTGGCAGCATCCCGAGGGCCCCGACAGCACCATCAACGGCCGGGACGATCACCCGGTCGTTCATGTCGCCCACGAAGACGCCTGCGCCTACGCCGCCTGGGCCGGGAAGGAGTTGCCAACCGAGTCGGAATGGGAATTCGCGGCCCGCGGCGGACTCGACGGCGCGACTTACGCGTGGGGCGAAGCGTTCGCCCCGGCAGGGCGGCAAATGGCCAATACCTGGCAGGGCCGATTCCCCTGGGAGAACCTCAAGGAGGATGGATACGAGGGCACGTCGCCGGTTGATGCCTTTCCGGCAAATGGCTATGGGCTCTACGATATGATCGGCAACGTATGGGAATGGACTGCAAGCGCCCTCATGCTGCCCGACGCCAGAAAGTCTATGAAGTCCTGTTGCGTCCCGAGCGAGGCTGGTGCCGATTTCCAACGTTACGTGGTGAAAGGCGGCTCACATCTCTGCGCACCCAACTACTGCCTGCGCTACCGACCAGCGGCGCGCCAGGGCGAGGCGATCGATACGTCGGCTTGCCATATCGGCTTTCGTTGCATCGTGCGCTTGTCGGACTCGCCGCGTTGATGTTGCTCGGGGCGCTGTGCTGACCCCAATGAGCTGCGCTCTGTCATCACGCGATCCTGAGGGGCCGAAATGCTCGCTCGGCGCGAGGAGACTTCGAGCGCCCCCTCGACCAGGTGGTCTCGGGGCATTTGCCGACCGATCCGGGCCGACACGATGCGACCTAATGGGTGAGGCGACGGCGCGTTCTTCTCGGCGGTCGACGCCGTATCGTCCGGTTTATCCGGACTGATCGCGACCGGCGCCGCACACGCGGCCTTGATGTCGGGAAGCCCGTGGTTCGGGTAGGGACGCCAGCCGCCGCGGTGGAAGGCGGTGCGCCCTCGCTTTAACGCATGCCGACATCGACGGTCTCGCCCGGGGCATTGTCGAGCGCGATGGCTGGCGTGTGATCGCGGACCTTGAGAGCCGTCTTTGCCAGCCCGTTGCGAAGCTCGGTGATCCACCGCTCCATGATCGCTGGCCGTTTCGCCGGCACGCGTTTGCACCGGCCGGCGCGATATTCGGCGAACTCCTGCTCCAAGGACATGATGACCTCGTTTGGTGGGCATGATGGGAAATCAGGCGTCGTAGGCCAAAGCCCCGCGCGCCATGCCGCCGAAGCAGTCGAGCAGCCGGTCACGCCACAGCTTGACCGGATCGCCCTCCTCCAGGAGTGGGAACGGGCTGATGCAGCGTGCCCATTGAAACGGGCCGAACACCGCATAGTCGGCATAAAGCGGCCCATCGCCGGCGAGGAAGGGCTGCGCCTTCAGCGTCTGCCGCAACGGCATCAAGCTCGCGCGAAAAGCAGGGAGCTTCTTATCGCGGTCGGCGACAAAGGCCTCGAGCCGCGTGCCGACGCGCTTTTCACGGCTTTCGCGAAAATACGCACGGTCCTTTTCCGCGACGTGTTGCAGGACATCCAGCGCGACGAACGGAAAGATCGCGGCGACCAGGCCATCGGCGAGGCTCGAATAGTGGCGGGTCAGGCGACGCGCCGACGTGCCGCCAAAGAGAGACGGCGTGTGTGGATAGGTGTCCTCCAGATAATTCGCAATCGCCCAGGAATCGGCAACCCAGCGGTCGCCATCGACAACAACTGGAACCAGCTTTTGTCCCGATGGCGCGATCTCCGCCTTCTCGGTAAAGCGCCAGGGGATCGTCTCGAAGGCGAGTCCCTTGTGCGTCAACGCCATCCGGGTGCGCCAGCAATAAGGACTGAAGCGGCGACCGGGCTCAGCGCCGGCAAGATCATAGAGACGCAGCGTCATGGTTCAAGCATCGTCTGGAGGTGACAGCGTCAGCGGGCTCACGCGCAAATTCATTGGGCGAGCACCGAGGCTGTCTGCCCAAAGAGAATCTTCTTTGATTCCTCAGTTACCGCCGGCGCGGTGTTGATTTCCTTCGCCAGCGCATACGCGCGTTCCACCGCGGGCCGTCGCCGCATCGCCTCGAACCAACGCTTGAGATGCGGGAACTCCTCGAGTTTCTGTCCTTGCCGCTCATAGGGGACGATCCACGGATAGACCGCCATATCGGCGACGGAATAGTGTCCCGCGATGAACTCATGGTGCGAAAGGCGCGCGTCGAGCACGCCATACAGCCGGTTCGTTTCGTTTACATAGCGATCGATCGCGTAGGGAATCTTCTCCGGCGCGTATTGGGAGAAATGATGGTTCTGGCCCGCCATTGGCCCGAGCCCGGCCGTTTGCCAGAACAGCCATTCGATGACGACGACATGGTCGCGCAAGCCGTTCGGCAGGAACTTGTCGGTCTTGTGCGCGAGATAGACGAGGATGGCCCCGGACTCGAAAACCGAAATCGGCCCGCCGCCGTCCTTAGGCTCGTGATCGATGATCGCTGGGATGCGGTTGTTCGGTGAGATGGCGAGGAATTCCGGCCTGAACTGCTCGCCCTTGCTGATGTTGACAGGCACGATCCGGTACGCAAGCCCAGCTTCTTCAAGAAAGATCGTGATCTTGTGGCCGTTCGGCGTCGTCCAGTAATAGAGGTCGATCATCGCTTTCTTCTCCTCGTACGGCGGGGCGGACTGAGCAGCGCCAGCGCCGGCCGCGCTAAACCTTCGAGCACGTCGCGGTGTGGCATGGTTCGCGCCAAGACGCGAATGCCGAGCAATACGCCGAGTAGGAGGCGCGACGTATCACCAGCATCGATATCGGGGGAAACCGTTTTGTTGGCTTGCGCCGCCTGGATGCATCTCTTGAAGAACGCTTCTATGTCACGAAACTGTCCGGCGATCACGGTCCGGCATTCGCCGCGGTGCGGCGCGACCTCTAGCGCCGAGTTCACCAGAAAGCAGCCCTTGTGGTCGCGATCGTTGATCGAGTGTTCGACGATCTCGTCGAAGAAGTGCCTGAGTGCCTCCTTGGGGGCGAACGACTGCTCCAGTCGATGCAGGCG
>JASHRR010000208.1 GCA_030037185.1 Xanthobacteraceae bacterium
GGCGGCTGACGGAACGATGCTGCGCTACCCCGCCGAAACCTTTTGGCACATTCAATTCGTTGAGTGCGAACACCACCGTCATGCGCTCAGTGACGAAGTGGATGCCTTGCGAGGGCTTGCCGCAGGTGCGCACCAAGGCGTCGAATAGATGCGGCGGCAGACATTCATGCAAAGCGGCGCTGCCGGTGGGGTTAATATGCACGCGATAGCCCTGTACCCGGTCGGTCGGGGTGTGGTCGCGTTCGTAGACGGCGAAGCTGATGCCCGATTTTTTCAGGCCTTGCGCCAAGGTGAGGCCGCCGACGCCACCGCCGATAATGATGACGTGAAACGGCGCGCCTTTTGCTTCGGTAATAGACGCTGTACTGGGGTGGGCGGTGATCCGATCACCGCCGCAAGATGGAGCAGCGCTAGGATGCGCCCGCTCGCCCAGACGAGCAGGCCGTCGCCGACCGGCGTGCCCCAGCCATACCGGGTGATCGCTTTTTCCGCATGCGGCGATGCGTCCGTTTCTGTTTGCTTGATAGCTCATGGTTCACTCCGTTTCCAGACAGTAAGTATTTCTCCCGTCGCACAGGCGACGCGGCTTTTCTCGCGGAGTGCCGGCTGGTAAGCTTATGGTGCGTGCCTGAGGCCAGCGCGCTCCGCGCGTTTGGTTTTGGGTTCGAGGCCCCGACGATGTTGCAGCATCGCCGGGGCTATCTTTGTTCAGGTCATTGGCGCACCTCCAAATCGACGGTAGAGTTTTTCCATGGTGGCCTCGCGGTCCCGGTGGATGTCGCGCCACAGTTCGAGCGGACCCCAACCGGTCTCGATGCGCCGGATCAACCCGGCGACGAAATGCTGCTCAGCCTCGATGAGCGCCAAGCGATATTCGGTCTCGACGAGAAAGAGCGGCGGAAGTTTCTGGCGGCTGACCTCCTCGATCTGGCTCGCCAGGATCGCAGCGTTCTGTTCGATCAGCTGCAATCGGCGCCGCAACAGCGCGAGCGCTTCGTCCGGCCGCAGCACCGGCAACAGGCAAAGCGCTGCCTCGAACCGCGGATATTCCTTGACCGGCTCGCCGACGAGATCAGCCATCCAGGTGCGCAGCTCATCGCGCCCTGCCGGCGTAATGTCGTAGACCGTGCGTTCGGGACGCCTACCGTCCCGCGCAATTTGTTTGGCGACGATCAGGCCGCGCTTCAGCAAAAGATCGATCACCGTGTAAAGCGAGCCGTAGCGCAGCTTGATGCTTTCCTCCTTGTGCCGCTGCTTGAGAATCACGCCGATCTCATAGGGATGCATCGGCCTCTCAAACAGAAGCGCGAGCACGGCCAACGCCAAAGGGTTGGACGGGTGAGTTGGCTTCGCCATCAAATATCCTGATTTGAATATTCGTATGCGACTATACTCCCGCAGCCATAACCCATCCAGTAGGAAATTGCAACCTTGCCGAGTTCTGGCTACGACACCAGGTAGCGCCACCAGCGATGGACTGCTGAGGGACGGTACCCCAATGCCGGCATCGGCAAGCCGCTGGCGCTGATAGCAGCCAGTGCCGGTTCGGCGGCCGCACCGCCGATTCAAGATGTCCGCGCTGGTCGAACGCATCAGACGGCGGTATCTCCTCGACACCGGCGTCAAGGCGCTTCGGGGGCAGTCATGAAAATGACCCCATACAAAGCGCAACCACGCCTCGCTCATGCCCGGCATCACCGAGCTGCCGCCCTCGCGCGCTCGTCAAAAAGTGCAGCGAGCGCACGCCGACAAAGGCCGATGCCACAGCGGCTGCGGTAATTAGTACCCTTGCGAAGGGCGTGCCGGGTTAGCCACAAAACGTGCTGGTTGGACAGGAAAGGACAAGTAGGTAATGGCGTTTGTTAAGTCCGAAGACTCGGCAATAGCGAAGGCGAGAGCTGACCGGGAAAGCGAGGTGCGTCAGCTCGCCAAGGAGGCAGGATTTCTGATTAGAAAAAACGGCTGCTTTTACACCCTCATCGAGCCCGAGCTCTATAATCTCTGGGGCGATAAAGTCATCGAAATCTGCAAAGCGAGGATAGCGGCGAGGGGAGAGCCCCGATGAGAGACAAATGTCGTCTCATTCGCTTAAGGAAGAATCCTGAAACGAGACAAACGAAAGAAATCGATATGCGTGCGCTGATCGCGAAGATGGTCCACGGCGCAGTGGATAGTTTTGCGCAGGCCATGCTGGGCCCAAGTGACGGTGAACTCGCGCTTAAATCGAAAGCGGCCGTATACCGCGCGGTCGCGCAAGCCTGCCTTGATGCGGCCAGGCAGATTGATCTTCTCACCGCACCTGACGAACCGTACCAGGCGAAAAATTAATCGTGACCAGCGCCTAAAAAGGCGCAGGGCCTCGATCTTCCGGCATCGCCTTCGTCAATGCTTTAAGCGTCGGAGCCGAGATAGCAGGCGTCGCCCCTTCACCCGGGGACCCATTGCCACCCTCACCTTGTCAACGGGAGCGGAACGCCCGGAACGTGAATGCGCCGGCGGGAACCCGGATTCACAGAGAACTCCATCAGCGTGTGTCGAAGATCTGGTTCCGCTGATGTGATCAATTTGGTGCAGGGCGGCCGCCCGCGTGGCCGGCTTGCTTTGAATCGGCCTCCGCCCGATGAGCAGCGCAGGTGCCGGAATAGAGGAAACGGACCGGGGTCATTGCTCTGGCGAACAGCTGGAATTGCGCCACCCAATCGATGTACTTGAGGGAGACGCCGATTGCGACGAATAGTTGTCCGACCGGCGCAACAGGCATGAAGATGCCACCTCGGTCACACGCTGCGGGTCGACGTCTTCGCGGTGGAGGTGTGCCTCAGACCAATATGCTTTCCTCGGACATGAACTATGTGTCGCGGTGTGTGCCGGAAGGCTCTATCATGGCTTATTGGGCTCGATAACCAAATGGCGGATTGCCGGGCCAGGGAGGAATGGCGTTGATTCGCCGCGGACCCATGCCTCATGGCCGGCAAGGAAGAACGGCGATAGCGGATGGCCGCTTTGACCGCCCGGCATCTGAAAAATACCCGTTTCCTCGTGACCGGGTGCCACTACTATCCGCTCCGAGGCTCCGAACGCAGGTGCTTGCACGCGTGGCATGTAAATGTCTCCGGGCAAAGGGTCGGCGGGCGCTGCGAGCCATGCCCCGAGCCAGGGCAGAAAACGCGCCATCGGATGCGCGATGGCCGCACGGTTGATGACACCCCACTTCACCTCCTCAAGGGACGCTCCGTTTTGCGTGGCGTTTCTGATAACTGAATCAATCCGGTTGAGCAGAAAGGCCTGCCAGTCAGCCATTCCGGCAGGCACCCAGGCGCGTTTCTGCGCTAATATCTCCATCACGGGCTCCACGCGTCCGCTGGCAGCACGATAACTGGCTGTCCGGTAGGTGCGCTGGAGTTCGGCATCAAGGTCACCAAACCAGGCCTCATACATTGACCAATAGAAACTTCGCACCAGTGTGTAACCGGCCGCATCGGCGTCGGCTCGGCCGTTCCACTGCGTCACTAACCGCTTGAATTCGGCGCGCTGAGGATGACCAGACAGCGCTGCCTCATCGAGCGCATCCAGCAACAGGCGACGCCAAAATTCGATCCACAAGGCGCGATCATCGAGCTGGATGGCAAGCATCGCGCGCTCATCGAAGTTTTCGCGCGCGAGCAGGTCATCGCGAATCTGGCTGGCGCGTGCACCCATGTCGGCGGCGCTGCCACCGATCTTGTCCTGATCCGGGCCCGTGAGCTGGCGGTTGTTGGCCGTCCATAGGCGTCCGAGCGGAGGATCGAGCTTGGCAGGATATTCCTCCGGCGCGAGATAACCGGACCAAGACCGATATTGGTGGCCGTCAACGGGAAGGTCGTCGCTCGCGGTGGCGCGTCTCGGCAGCGGACCAGCGAGTGTCCAGCCAATATGACCATCGGCGTCGGCGACGACCAGATTCTGGGTCGGGATGCCGCTTGACTGGCCGACCCTCATCGCCGCGGAAGCGTCGTCGGCGTCTTCCATGCGCAAAAGGTTAAGATTCACCGCGTTTGGCTCGTGCGCCACCCAGTGGACAGCATAGACCTTCTTGCCTACCTGAATGGCTGGTCCCCAGCGCGTCTCGACCACCGGCAAATCAACCGCCGGAGCCCCCTTCACCGCTATCCTTTCCACTTGGCGTTGTGCCTGCTCCGAGCCGCCGTTAGCTACCTCGTAGCGCAAGCTCTGCATCGTGTCGGCGTCCAGGCTGACCAGATCCAGATAGCTTCCGGCGCTGTTCGTCAGGCCCCACGCGACCCGGCCATTGCTGCCAACAATGATGGCCGGGGTACCAGGCAGAGTGACCCCGGTGACGCGGCGTCGATTTCCGCCCGCATCCGGATAGACGAGCGAAAGCCGATACCAGACATTCGGTAACCGTAGCCCCAGGTGCATATCGTTCGCCATCAAGGCCGCGCCACCTTTGCTATAGCGCCCGGCAACGGCCCAGCTATTGCTGCCTGACATCGTATCGCCCTCCGCTCGCCCGGTCTGCGACGGAGACGGCCCGAGCCAAGCCGGCTTGGTGGTCGGCAATCCGGGCATGTCCACCGTCGGACTTGTTGCCCGGTCGAGCGGCGCGTCCCAGTGGCTTGCATTGGGCAGCAAGAAGGCGAACATGTCGTCTGCCACGCGCTCACGCAGGATGGCGCGAGACACGATAGAGTCCAATTCTCGGTACTGCAGGTCGAGGTACATGGCGTACGCGACCAGGGCCGAGTCTTCCGGCCGCCAGGACGATGGCGTCATCCGCAATAGCAGGTATTCGAAAGGTCTGATCGAGAGTGCGCTCAGACCGTCATTGACGCCGCGCGTATAGAGTTCGACCAGGCGACGCTCGTCCGCCGGCGCGGCCGCAAGCGCAGCAAGCGCGCGATTGCGGAATCGATGCAGGCGATGGCGGCGATCAAGCTCGAGCCCGGCAGGTCCCAACAGCTCAGACAGCTCGCCTGCCGCCGCGCGGCGCAACAAATCCATTTGGAAGAAGCGGTCCTGGGCATGCAGAAAGCCCGTTGCATAAGCCAAATCGCCGCGGTCAACGCCACTGATTGTGGGCACACCGAGGCCATCGCGATCAACCGTAACAGTGGCCGATAGTCCGTTGCCCCGAACTCTACCGTCGAGGATCGGTAAACTGGCCCGCAGAATCAACCAGCCAGCAGCACCGCTGATCGCGACTGCGGCTGCCAACACCAGCAGGATGGCCATCAACCAACCAGCGAGACGCCTTGTTTTCGGTCTTCGTGCCGTGCCCATCATATCCTTTTCACTCCGACGCCATGCCCGCTGCCGCCTGGTAAATCATGACGTCGAGATCGTGATGGGCATCGGGAAGGCATCAGTTGTGGCGTCGGCGGCGGTCGGCCGAGCGCTCAAACAACAGATCTTGCTCCAGCATTCGCTGCAATGGCAGGCAAAGTGGCGTAAATCGTGGCTGGCGTCGACTGTTCAGGCAAAGTGGCGTAAATCGTCGACTGTTTATGAGCCGGGGACGTCCGAAATGGGTCGTGCGTCACGAGGATAGTATGACTACCATCGCAGGGATCCAGCCTGGAGTTTACATCAGGCGAGAATCATGTACACGCTGATGTTCGGGGCTCGGAACTCACAACTGCTGCGTGGTAAAACGCCCGGGTCCTCCATCTAACGACTTGCGGCCCCTCGTCCTCGGATTTCTGCCGAGCTATTTCCATCGCAGTGCGGAGCTTCCCCTGACTCACCCCGCTGCATCGGAGCCTTGTTCACGGCATGGATCGTGCTGCTGGTTGCGCAAACCGCCCTGGTCGCGGCACGTCGCACTGATATTCACCGCACGCTGGCGTCGCGGGAGCGGTCCTGGTTGCCGTCGTGTTCGTCCTCGGCGTTACGTATCTGTCGAGACTGCGGCGCAATGGTGGGCGGCCAGGCGGCGATACGCGCAAGTTCTTTGCCATTCCGCTCGGCGATATCATTCTGTTCGGCGTGCTGGGTCGGCGCCGCGATCTTGCCACGGCAGGAGCCGGACACCCACAAGCGGTTGATGCTGCTCGCAGCAATCTTGCTGCTGACCGCCGCCGTAGGACGATTTTTGGGGCAAGTGGGTATGGGCGGGCACCGAACCTGTTTACGGCACCGATGTGTTTGTTGTGGTGCCACCTACGATCTCGTCTCGCGCGGGCGCCTGCATCCGGCGACCCTTTGGGGTGGCGCGATGGTGGTGGGCTTCAAGCCGCTGCTGTTCTGCGCGGTGAGCGTCACGTCACCGCGGCTGGCTCTAGCTGACGCTCTGCGTGTTAATCTATTGGCATCAAGCGAGAACGAGCTGCGAGGCCTGCTTGAGATCTTATGCAGCAACATCGCTGGGTTTTGCGCCAAGCCCACCTCTCGATCCTTGGGGTTGATCAGCGGAACTTCCTTGTTCTGCACTGTTGGCGAAGCCCTATTGCTTGGCCGCCGATCCCGACTCGTTGCGCTGCCGGGCAGGTGTTGCATGGTCAACGGCTGAGGCACCTTTTCCACGAGGTTCAGACAACATCGAAAAGCCGGCACGTAAATCAACGGCCTGCGCGAGATTGCGCCTGTCACCGATACGGAGGTGATTTGAGTCTGAAAGATATTGATGATTGGCGCCGATCGTGCGCTGATGCGACCAGAGGCTCAGCTCACGCGCGGCAGCGGTCTGCGTTGGTCGGCGGGTGGTCCCGATCACGGGTGCCCGAAAAACCTGGTTGGCATTTGAACACGTTTGAGGTCTCGCCAAAGACACCTAACGGCAGACCGTAGGTCAACCAATTGAACAACCAAGGAGTTGGGCATGCGCACTCAGGTTGGGATCATTGGGGCCGGCCCGGCAGGTCTGTTCCTGGCGCACCTGCTCCGGCAAATGCGCATTGATTGCATGGTGCTCGAGGGGCGTAGCCGCAGCCACGTGGAAGGGCGCGTTCGTGCCGGTGTGCTTGAGCGTGGGACAATAGAAACCATGCACGCACTGGGCCTTGACGGACGATTAAAGCGGGAAGGAATGATCGACAATGGCCTCGACATGAGGTTCCGCGGCCGAGTTATACACCTGAACTTGCCGGACCTGACAGGCAAGAGTGTGATGATCTATGGCCAACAGGAGGTGGTGAAGGACTTGATCGCATCACGTATTGCGGCAGGTGGGCCGATCTGCTTCGAAGCGCCGGCGATGAGTCTCCACGGCCTGGACGGTGATCGCGCTACTATCCGCTATGTCGACCGTGAGCACACTGAAGAGCTTCGCCTGGAATGCGACTTCATCGCTGGCTGCGATGGATACCATGGCGTGAGTCGCTTTGCGGTGCCCCAAGGCGCGGCTCGGGTTTACGATCACGCCTATGACTTTGCGTGGCTGGGCGTGCTTGCCCGCGCCCGGCCCTTGGCCGACATGACGTATTCTAACAGCGACCGCGGGTTCGCGCTGTGTAGCCGCCGCTCCATGGAGA
>JASHRR010000209.1 GCA_030037185.1 Xanthobacteraceae bacterium
GAATTTAGCAACGTCAGAACGCCCAAACGTTGTTCAAGACCTCATTGTGCAGTTGGTTGCACAGGATAATTTTGTCGCCACCATCGTCGTGGCGCTTTTTATGCTCAGCCTGTTCGCGATCACTGTTTCGACGATGAGCTCGTTGCTAGTCGCTAATTTATGCACGATTCGATATGATATCGTACCGTTGTTTTGGCTCAAACCCACATTCGTGCGGAGGGCCGGTGTGCAGGGAACGATGATTGTCGCTGGAGCAGGCGTCGGACTCGTCGTCTTCGCGATATTCTCTCTCACCCACGCACGTTATCAGATAACCTTATCGAGCAGCAGCTTTTTGGCCCTGGTGTTGGGATTCAACTGCCTCCAGATTTCGTTTGCGCCCCTCGTATTGGGACCTCTGATCGGCAGGTCAGGTAGGCGTGGAACCGTAAAGCCTGGATGGGCGGTCGCTGTTATGGCAGTCGGCGCCGTAATCGCAAGCGGCACGGTGGCCGCCTACTTGGCAACTGGATACGAGCCGTGGCTGTGGGCAGCCGCACCCGGCTGCCTCGGATCGAGCGCTTTGCTTTTTATAGCGGCTTGTTTGTGGCCTCGGCTTCGGAGCTGGGTAAAGTGAGCCGGGCGGCAATTTTAGGAAATTGGCATCGGCCCCGAATGGAATGGTCCGGGCGTGCTGCTGCCCGGCGGGCGAGTATGCTGGGATAGGACGAGTGTCAAACGGCAAGAATTCGTTCGGCCTCATCGGCCTCGACCGGCGCGGCCCGATTGCCGCAATGCTGCCCGGCATGGGGGCTGGTGTCGGCGCACATCACCCGAGCTGCGCGCACATATCGGCCGGCGTTGCCGCGGTGGCGAGGGTTGACCTGGATGAGCTGGCACGCAGAGCTTACCACTTGTCGCCTTGAGGATTGGGCCAAAGGTTATCCGAATGGCTTGACCGTTGGTGGCATTCCGGGGGGAGCGGTCGGGGGATGAGCCCGCCGGCAGAGCAGCATGCGCGAATGACCCTTGGTGACAGTTCGGCACCGAAACCTTCCGGGTGCGCCGTCTCTTTCTGCCGCCATCGATCCGGGAACATAGCGGGCTGTTCTGGCAATTCCATCATCGCGCCCTGCGGCCCGGCATTCGTGGCCCGGTCGATCTGGATGCTTTTCGTGGTTCGACCGGCGGCGATCGTACGCGGAGACGTCGGGAGAATCGAGACGCGCACGTCCCGTTTCGCCAAACCGCCACCATCGGCCCGAGACCGTGATCCTGGCGCCCACGCGCAAGCCGGGAGCGCGATAGCACGCACGAGAAGAGGCGGTTGACGCGGCATTTGCAGTCGCTCGGGCACACTGTCGTCGGCACAGACACTTCGTCACCAGTCGCCGCCCATGCGCTCGACTCATCGGGGGACGGGCGTCTTGCCGATGCTGCTGGCGTTCCGCTGGAGGACGCCGGCGTGGACTTGGCAGCCCGACATCGACGCGATGCCGGGTGCGGTGCAACTCTCCCCTCGCCACACTGTCGATCCATGCTAGGGGTGTAGTCGGGGAGGCTTGGAGCGGAGTGACGACGATGCTCGGGATCTTTGATGGACACAACGACTCCGTCCTGCGCTTGCAGGAATACCGACCGGACGGCATAGACTTCTTGGCGCGGTCGGCCAGGGGCCATCTAGATTTGCCGCGAGCCATGGACGGGGGTCTCGTCGGCGGATTGTTTGCGATGTTCGTGCGCCCCGAGCACCCGCCGGTGAAGGACCTGATAGTCACGAAAGGCAGCTACGAGGTCCGTTTGGCCGAGCCATTGGATACGGCCTACGCCCGACGCAAGGCGATGGAACTACTAACTGCTCTGAAGCGACTGGAGGCACGTGCCGACGGAAAGATTCGCATAGCGACCAGCCTGAATGAAATCCATAGCGTCAGGCGGGCAGGATCGTTCGCAGTGGTACTGCACATGGAAGGCGCGGACGGCATTGATGCCGATTTGTCCGAGCTGGAGAAGCTATACCGCTCCGGGCTGCGCTCGCTCGGGCTCGTCTGGAGCCGCCCCAACATTTTCGGCCACGGAGTTCCATTTGCGTGGCCGCGCTCGCCCGATACCGGTCCGGGACTGACCCCTGTGGGAAAAGACTTGGTCAGGGCATGCAACCGTCTCGGCATCATGATCGACGTGTCCCACTTGAACGAGAAGGGATTCTGGGACGTGGCGCGATTGAGCACGGCGCCTCTGGTAGCGACGCATGCGTGCGCGCATGCAATTTGCCCTTCGACAAGGAACCTGACCGATAAGCAGCTCGACGCGATTCGGGAATCGGACGGCGTCGTCGGAGTGAACTTCTCTGTAAATGACGTCCGCCCTGATGCTCAGAACAACGCCGATACTCCGCTCCCCCTGCTCGCACGCCACTTTCACTATTTGGTGGACCGGATCGGCATAGATCGCGTAGCAATCGGATCAGATTTCGATGGCGCAACGATACCGCTGGCGATCAAAGATGCGAGCGGTCTGCCGAATCTGATTGCTGCGCTGCGGGCGAGTGGCTTCGATGAAGACTCAATACGAAAGATTGCCTTCGATAATTGGATGCGCGTTTTTCGGCTCACTTGGCGGCAGTGAGCCGCCGCGCGGTTAGGGCGCGGTCCCGACTTGTTCGCATCGCACGACCGGTGCACCCGTTGCAACTTGCTAGGCGACAAAGTCCGCACGGCACAAAGCACCTGGGCTACTAGCTGTTTGGCGCAGTCCGACTGCACTCAGTCTTTCATGAGCCGGTCGAATGGCGAGCCAAAGCCTGCCGCAGGCATCGGATCGTCGGGTCCACGCCCGCCCCATTTTCGGCTATCTGTTGCTGCGTCATGCGCGGCTACCACGACGCGCAGGGTATTCGTCGCTGGAGCCAACGGTTTGTTCGGAGAACACCGGGATCGGGGGAAAATGCAAGCTATGCTGGGAGCGCTAGCCTCGCGGGCTGCGTGCGAATGGGCGTGTGCTCGGACCAGACCGGGGTATCCGGGGCTCCCATCGTCCGCCCCGCGCATAGCCAACAAAGCCGCCGGCTGAGACCATCATGCGCTTTGCACCCTGCTTGATGCACGTTGTCTTGCACATTGATCCCGCCGGTCAACTTTTCAAAAAGCCATCCGCTGTGCAACCATCCTGTCTCAACGGAAGCGCTTCCTCCCCGCTCGCAGGTTTGTCCGGGCGGGTGCATTGACGCCTCACGGCGGCTCGGCAATATCAAATTACCGGGCCGGACTTTGCCACAAACATGAAGGACCTCGAAAGATCATGACGCGCTTCACATACAGCACAGCCTCGTCGGTGGCCGCTCTCTTGGCGATGTCCGCCGTTGCTCTTTCGGACGATGTGCGCACGGGTAAATCGGCGTACGGAGATTGGCAGACCGATGCCCCCGGCGTCATGCGCAAAATTACCGTCAGCGATCTGGCGCCCCCGCTCGAAACACCATCAACCGCTAATCGCTCCAGCACTGTTGCGAAACCTGCTGATGCGGTGCTCAAGACGATGCCGGGCTTTTCTGTCGCACCCTTCGTGACCGGCATGGAAGGCGCCCGTGTCATTCGCGTCGCGCCGAACGGCGATATTTTTCTGTCGCGCAGTCGGCCAGACGGCAAAGTCATGGTCATTCGGACCAAGCCGGGTGCCGCGAAGCCCGATCGCATAGAGACTTTCGCGTCGGGCCTCAAAGATCCCTATGGCATCGCCTTCTATCCGCCAGGGTCCGATCCCAAGTGGGTCTATGTGGCTGGAACCAGAGACATCGTGCGCTACCCCTATCGCGCTGGCGACATGAACGCATCCGGTCCGCCTGAGATCGTGGTGTCGGATCTCGCCGTGGGAGGGAGCCACTGGACCCGCGATATCGTGTTCGCGCCTGATGGCAGGACGATGTACGTCGCTGTCGGATCCTCGGGCAACGTCGCGCAAGACATGGGCCCCAAGCCTGAACTCATCTCTTACCAGCAAAGCCACGCAGTCGGCTCGGCATGGGGCAAGGAGGAGTGGCGGGCCAACGTTCTCGCTTACGACGCGGACGGCAAGAACAAACGAGTTTACGCCGCCGGAATCCGCAATTGCTCTGGCCTGGCCGTGCAGCCGGGAACCGGCACGGTATTCTGTGCGACCAATGAACGCGATTTGCTGGGCGATAATCTGCCGCCCGACTACGTCACGTCGGTCAAGCCAGGAGGCTTCTACGGTTGGCCGTGGTATTACATCGGCGATCACGAAGATACGCGGCCGGGCGGAGGCACCCGTCCCGACCTCAAAGGCAAGGTGACGATCCCGGACGTGTTGCTTCAACCGCATTCTGCGCCGCTTGGTCTGGCCTTCAATGGCGGGACCCAGTTTCCGGCAGAGTGGAAGGGCGACGCGTTCGTGGCTCTGCACGGTTCGTGGAACCGGGCACTACATACGGGCTACAAGATCGTTCGGCTTCCGTTCAAGGACGGCAAGCCGACCGGCGAGTACCAGGATTTTGTCGTTGGCTTCACGGCGGGGCAGCAGAACGTCTGGGGACGTCC
Source organism: Xanthobacteraceae bacterium (assembly GCA_030037185.1). The sequence continues at coordinate 4,536 of JASHRR010000209.1, forward strand.
GGTCGACGTTGCTTTTGCGCAAGACGGCTCGCTGCTGTTTAGCGACGACGGCAACGGTGTTGTCTATCGCGTGAGCTATAAACGACCCTAGAGAACCGAGACAGAATCGGCAGGACGAACAAGGCGGAGAATGCCACCATCAGGGACTTCTTCGCCGAAGGCATGTCGGGCGCCCCGCCCGAAGGAGACGCAGGCGACCGGTTATTTGGCCCGGACGTCGGAGGCCTTCATTATTGCCGACGCGTCATAGCCGACCTTAAAGACCAAGATCAGCTACGCTTCGTTGGTGATGGAAGCGGTGAGGAGATTCGAGCGCCGCGATACTGGTGCGCTTCGGCGTTCCGATCGCCTCCAACCAAGCAGGGCAAATACCTTCCCGGCGCCTGAGCCAGGGGTCCCCACCAGGCGATCCGGCCCACGGCCATAGTAGACACCTGGCACTGCGCCGACGCGACGTGGGAACGGCGGCAAGAATCGCTTCGGCTTGCCGCGCCAACAGTTCGCCACGAGCCTCACGGTGCAGGGCGATGCCAAGCGCCCGGGGGAACTTGCGGGTCGGCCAAT
>JASHRR010000210.1 GCA_030037185.1 Xanthobacteraceae bacterium
AGGTTTATGGCGGGAGGTCAACGATCGATGGGTCTGCGCGTCTGACGGTTAGAAAGGCGGGTCTCTGTCGAACGGGTGTTTGTCGAACAGATCGAGCTGCTGGCCGCCGGGATTGTCATCTGGTTCTGGCTCGAGGGACTGGTAATGACGGCGGATTTGGGAGAAGTGGGCTTGCTCGAATTGCAGGGCGATCTCCAAGAGCATGTCGGCGATGTAAGCCGCCGCCTCGTCGGAGGTTGCGTATTCGGGCAATTTGAACGCACGCGTTCGCGTCATCGCGGGGGACCTTTACTCTTCGACCTCGTCCTTCATGCGAAAGCTCTTGCCTTCGATGATAACCGTGTCCACGTGGTGCATGATGCGATCGAGAATGGCGGACGTGAGCGTGCTGTCATTGTTGAAGATCTGTGCCCAATGCTTGTAGGTGCGGTTGGTGTTAAGCACCGTCGGCGCGCGCTCATAGCGACCGCTGATGATCTGGAACAGCAAGTCTGCGCCGTGCTTGTCGACGGGAAGGTAGCCGAGCTCGTCGACGATGAGGACGGCGGGCTTCACATAACGGCGGATCTCGCGTTTGAGTTGGCCTGCAGACTGGGCGGAGGCGAGGGTATTGATGATGTCAATGGCGGTGGTGAAGAGCACCGAATGTCCGCTCGTACAGGCGGCGTGGCCCAAGGCTATTGATAAGTGGGTTTTGCCTAATCCAACGTTACCAATCATCACCACATTGGTACACGTAGCGATGAAATCGAGACGAAACAGGTTTTGGATCTGCAGGCGATTGATTTTTTTGGGCCAGCTCCATTGGAAGTCATCGAGGGTTTTACGGACGGGAAAACGGGCGTTCTTGATTCGTCGTTCGATGCTGCGCATCTCACGTGTGGTGAACTCACCCTCAACAAGCTGCGCGAGATAATCGAGGTACGAGAGCTGCTGCTCGGCGGCTTTGCGGGCGAGGGTTTGGTAGTTGCTTTGGATATACTGCAAGTGCAGGCGCTGCAGCTGGACATCCAATTGCGTCTGATCATTCGGTGTCATGATCGTTCACCTTGTAGTCGTTGAGATCGGGGGGATCGATGTCGATGTCGAGCAGATCATGGCGGCGGGTGAGCTGTAGCGGTCCAGGTTCCGGCAAGGCCCGCTTCCTAGCTTCCAGGATGTTGGCGATATATTCGGCGCTGAAGGCCTCAAAGGCGAGCCCGTCGGAGATGGCGCGCGCCACGAGATCGGGAGAATAGATCTCCGCCAGGGCCAGGATTTTGCGGACGTGATGGCGGGCATTGAACCTGCGCTGCTCCAAGCCGTCGTAATAGGCAGCCGCATCGGGTGAGAGCGCGAGAAAGCGCAACATCAGGCGCTGTTCGCTGGCGCGCCGGCGCTGAGCGAGCAGACCTTTGACATGCTCGGGGTCTTCGATGTCCAGGCGCCGGCCATACTGGCGCGGGTGGCGGGCGATGAGTTGGTGTTCGAAGTAGATGCAAACCCGGTCCGGATGGACTTTGACCGTCAATTTGCGGTGAGCATAGCTGACGGGGACGGAATAATGATTGGTATCCAAGGGGACGCGAAACTGACTAGAGGCGACAGAGGTAAATGTGCGTGCGATGTCGTATGGGTGCGGATTGAGCGGTCCGAGATGCGGTCGCTCTTGCATCAAGAGATCGATCGGTCGCTGCTGCGTCTCGCCGTGGATGCGCACGTTGGCGATCGTATCGAGCCAGACCTGTGCGGCGGCTTGGATGGCGGCGAATTCGGTGAGCTCGAGGCCGTTGAGGAAATTCTTTTTGACGTAACCCACGCCGGACTCCACGCGTCCTTTTTCGTTCGCCCGTGCAACATTGCAGGGTGTGATGCTGAAGCCGTGGTGGCGTGCAAAGTCCAAATAACGCGGATTGAACACCGGTGCGACGCCGACGAGGCGCCGCAACACTGCCGACTTAAGATTGTCGACCATAATTTTTGCCGGAACGCCATTGAACGCGCGGAACGCGTGTTCGTGACAGGCGAGAAAATGCTCCATCGTCTGCGAGACGGTGAACTCGACATACATTTGCCGGCTGAAAGCCAGCACCATAACGAAGAACGAAAGCCGACGTCGGGTATTGCCGACGGCGATGCTTCCGAAGGCGCCCCAGTCGGCCTGTGCGCATTCGCCGGGAGCAAAATGTAGCTTCAGATAGACCGGGCGCTGAGGCGGGCGAATGCGGTGGACGTAATCGCGCAGGATGCTGATGCCGCCGCGATATCCTTCCTCGCGTAGCCGCTGAAAAATCTGCTGAGCGCTGTAGGGATGGGTGTCGAGCAAGCGCGTGATGGCCGGCTTGAACGGATCAAGCTTGCTGGGACGCGGCTGGCTGCGTCGCTGTGAAAAGCGAGCTCGCGCCAACCAGGTCGCGACCGTGCTCCGATGAAGCCCGAGGGAGCGAGCGGTCTGCGCAATCGTCAAGCCTTGGCGATGGTGGCAATCGTGGATCTTACAGAATGTCTCGTAATCGATCACGACCGTGCCCGCTGTCAGGCTCGGTCATGGGCCATCCCGAGCCGCGGATGTGGCGAGAATGTCTTGGCCCAGCCGTAACAAACGGTCGGTGGTTCTGGCTATGTCCTCTTGCTGCGGTGTCCCAGTGATATGAGCGATTAAGCCAATCAGAACAGCGGGTTGCGCCGATAAGAACTCTTGTAACGTTGGGCTCGCGAAATTGGCTTTTTTGTTAGTGGAATCAACAGCTTGCTCCAATGAGCAATCTTGTAACGCAACGCGCCGCTTGCGCCAGTAGCCGGGATTACGCGATCGCCACGCCCTGACCCGGGCGACATTCACCGGTCCGCGGAAATAAGTCCCAGTTCTCGGAAGCGGCGAGCCAGCAGGCCTGGCTGGCGGCTTAGTTCGCCGCGCGATAGCTCGGGGCCCGCGCAGTATCTCTGGTGATACCGGTTACGTGGGTCGGGGCAAATAACTTGTGACAACATTTGCATTTACGACGTTGCGCGCCGGCCATCGCGTCCCCCTATGGGAAACACATGATCAGCCAATGCAAAGCCCGCACTGCTCTCGAAATTGAGTAGTTTGCGGAGTCCTTTGGGGCAACCGCGAACTAATCATGCG
>JASHRR010000022.1 GCA_030037185.1 Xanthobacteraceae bacterium
GAGCTGGTTCAACGCACGTTCGCGTGGCCATGTTGCCCGCGGGGATCGGCGCTTCGTGCTGACGATTGCACCCGCGCGAAAAGCGCCGAGAACAACACAATCAGCACAGCCGAGATGACCACGAGTTTGTCCGCATAGAGCCGTCGCATGGTTGTGTTCCTACACGAAGTTGTAGCGCTCAGAATGGATGTAGGCGAGCGACACCCCTAGGTCAGTCAGGGCACGCTCGACGGCATCCATCATCCTGTCCGGTCCGCATATGAAATAGTCACGGCTGTTGCGGTCCGTAGGGAGGTAGCGCTTCAGCATCTCTGCCGTTACCCTGCCACTTTCGCCCAGCCACCCTGCCGGCGGCTGATCGAGGACATGTACGATCGTCACGCGCAGGTGCCGCTTCAACTCCTCCAACTCCTCGCGGAAAATGACGTCTTCCCAGGCGACGTTGGCATAGATCAGGAGCAACGGCTGATCATTGCAGCGGTCGGCCAGCGTGCGCAACATGCTGATCACCGGCGTGATCCCGACGCCTCCGGCGATGAAGACGTAGCCGGGCGAACGGTGGCGGTCCACGCTGAACGCGCCGTACGGGCCGTCCAGGTAGCCGCGCTGGCCTGGTCGGACCTCCTTGATGGTGGCGGTAAAATCGCCCAGCTCTCGAATCGTCATGGTCACCTCCCCATGGCGCGCGGCGCTTGACGAGAACGAGAAGGGGTGCTCGCGCATTCCGAAGGGCCCGTTCCACAGGGACAGCCAAGCGAACTGGCCGGGCTGGAATCGGAACCCGCTATGGCCTTCTGGCTCCAGCGCCAGCGTCCACGCACTGCCGCGCTCGGGGAGCACTGCGGTGACGCGGTATGGGCGGCGCAGCATCAAGATCGGTTTCCCGAGCCGGACGTAAGCCAGCGCGCCGATCCAGAACACCGTGAGGGCGATCCACAACCCGACCTTCCACGGCGTACTGATGTAATTGCCCCACATCACGGCATGAGCCATTCCCAGACCGACCGCCAGCACGGCGAAAGCGCCATGGAGGAGGCGCCAGACCTCGTACTGCAAGCGCAGGAGCTTCCGCCAAACCGACGTGACTACCAGCGCCAGGAGCGCGACGGTCGAGGCGACGGCGAAGCGGGCCCGCCACGGCGCCTCAAACACGTTCAACAGAGACAACGTCTCGGGACGTTCCCCAAAAATAAGGGTGGGGTGCGCCACCACCAAGGCAAACGCCACCCAGGAGATTTGCCGGTGGAAGTAGTACATGATATCCGTGCCGTAGGGGGCCTTGATGGAATGGAACCTTGCGGTGATCAGGAACTGCATGCCCATGATGGCCATGCCGGCGAACCCGATAGCGATCGAGAACTCCGTCCAGAAACTGCGCCCGGGCGGCGCGGAGCCGATCAGCAGGAGGAACAACGGCGTCAACGTCACCAGCAAATACACGCCGATCCAAAACGCGCCCTGAATGAATCGATTCACTCCTTCTTCTCTCCTTCATATGCGCTCGGCAATATGGAGGGCGTGAGCTCGATACACGCCGCCGGCTCGCAAGCTACGATATCTCACCCTTGCAGGCCGTGCGCATTTGTCCCGCGTTCATCGACAGGCGGCCGGGCGCAACTATGCCGTACCACTGAAACTCAATGAAAGCTGCTGAGTTCGATTGGCGAGCGGGTGCTCGAACGCGGAATAATGGATCCGTACCATGATGCGTAACATAGTGATTGGTTGCGCGGTATCGCCTTTGGTAGCTCAACGCTGAGCGCGTCGGTCTGCCGGGTACGAGCCCGACCGGTTCGATGGGATCAGCCGACTTACCCCCCACGAAGAGAGCATCTCATATCAGAAGGATCTTTCGTCGACGCTTGGCCGAACTCACCCCGCTCGGACGCAAGCGTCGGCCGCTCTGTCGTCGCCCGCACCGTCGGCATCGACTATCTTTCGATCGGCCACGGGACGAGGGGCCCCGCTGTCCATCGCGCGCTGCCCGGCGCGCAGATCCTCGTCGTCGAAGGCCTGAATTTCTCGCGCGTCGAGTACGCTCTCGCGTTGCCTGGCCCTCAAGATTCGTGGCGGCGGCGCAGCGCCTGCGCAGGCCTTGTTGAAGAGGTGCGGCGACCCGGCTCGTGACTACTGAGCCGCCCGCGCACGCCCAAATGCGTCCATGTGACCCCACGGACCGGGGATGTCCAGAAGCGTAATCTGACCGATGGCCTCGGGGACGGCAGGGTCTGTAAGCAGCCGGCTCCCGTCCGACTCGATGCCGAGCATCGTGCGCAACAACAGAAGCGGTGTGCCGGCCGCCCAGGCTTGGGGCATACATGCGGTCGGATACTCCACTGGAAACTTCGTCTCCTCTCGCCCGTAGCCGGCGAACGCCTCAGGCAAATGGTTGCCGAAAATCTGGGCAGCTTCCAGCATCGCCTGGGAGATGCGCGCGGCCTCCTCGCGAAAGCCGTAGCGCCTCAAACCCCATGCGATGATCGAGTTGTCGTGCGGCCAGACCGTGCCGACGTGGTAGCCAATTGGATTGTAGCCGCCCTCCGTAGTCGCCATCGTCCGTACGCCCCACCCCGAAAACAGAGCGTCGCTCATCAGATGCTCGGCGCATGCCTGGGCCTTGTCATCGTCGACGATGCCGCTCCAGAGGAGATGGCCGATGTTGGACGTGAGCGAATCGATCTTTCGCTTCTGGCCGTCAAGTCCCAAGGCAAAGAAGCCGCGCTCCGCGACCCAAAAGTCCTCGTTAAAGCGCTTCTTCAACAGGGCGGCCTGTTTTTCAAGCGCGTCCGCCCAGGCTGCATCGCCCCACACGTCGCGCGCGAGCCGGGCGGTGCGCAGTCTGGCGTCGTATGCGTAGCCCTGGAGCTCGCAGGTGGCGCGCGGAGTTGAAGACATCGATCCGTCGGCGAAGACAATGGCGTCCCAAGAGTCCTTCCAGCACTGGTTCTCTAACCCCGCAGGGTTGCGTCGCTCGTACTCGATGTAGCCGTCGCCGTACATGTCGATCCATCTCACCGCGGCGCGGGCCTCGCGCTCGAGCGACCGCAGGAGCGCCCGATCCCCGGTCCAGCGCTCGTACTCTTCGAGCAGGATCAGAAACAGCGGCGTGGCGTCGGCCGTGCCATAATAGGGCGAGTGCGGTGATTGCTCGAAGGCGGTGAGTTCGCCGAGGCGCAGCTCGTGCAGGATCTTGCCGGGCTCGGCATCGCGGAAGGGTTCATCCTTGCGCGACTGTAGTAGCGCGAGCGAGGATAGCGTCGTGCGCGCCAGCTCCGGTGCGAACGGCAACGCCTGGAAGCTGGTGATGAGGCTGTCGCGGCCGAAGATCGCCATAAACCAGGGCAGCCCGGCGGCGGGCAACGCGCCCGGGATGACCCCCGAGCGGAATCGCAGCGCCGCCAAATCGACGAGGCTGCGTCCGTAGATTGCCGGCAATGGCGGCCAGGAGGAGGTGAGCTTTGGCGCGTCAGAGAGCCAGCGTTCGAGGTCCTCGGCCATATGAGGCGTTCGATAGCAGATCGGCGGCGGCCGCAGGTCTGCTTGGTTGGCGCCGATTGCGCTTGGCCGGCCGGTTGCGCGTACCTCGATCTCCGTCGACCAGAGAGTCTGCGGCTCGAGATGGACGCGGAAGCGCAAGCCGGTCTCATCGATTTCCGCCGGGGACGAGCTGACGATGCACGTCTCGCGACGGAACATTTCTCGCTCGTACCTCAGCGTCAACTCTCCGTCCCTGTCGACGTGACGGGAGATGGTTCCCTGCTTCTCCGTCTTGTTCTTGATCTCGAAAAGGTCAGCGAAGTCCGATTCGGCCTCGATGCGGATGTCGAGGTCGATGGACGCGGCGTCGTGGTTGATGACCGACAAACCCTCGCGGAAACCGCCACCGACCGCACGTCGCCGGATTACCGTGACGTGGGAGTCGATGTAGGTCGGGCCCGTCGCGAGCGCGAGGAAGTGCTGCACCTGGTAATAGGCGGTCGCGTCAACCGAGAGCACCGTCAGCCGAACGCCGTTGATAGTGAGGACCCAGCGAGACAGAAACCGGGTGTCGTCGAGGAAGAGGCCATGGGTGCGGTCGGGCGCGGCGTCCAGATCCCCCTGTCTGTTGCTCACGACGAATTGATTGCCGTCGAGGATACTCACGCTGTCGAGCATCGGCGATCAGGCTCCCCGGCTCTCGGCTGTCGCAGCCCACGGCGAGCCTGCCTGCAGCCCGTACAGAACCTGAAGCGCAAAGCGCGCATCGCCGGCTATGCGCGTCCGTCCCCGGAGTTCCATGACGATCGGCGATAGATGGCCACGCAGCAACCCATTAAGTGTATCCTCGCAGTTGACGGTGATTGTCGCCGCGGCGCCGCTGGTGTCCGCGACCACGGTGGTAGTGCCACCGCTGTCGATCTCGAGAGCACCGACTGGCTTGTCGCCGACTTTGAGCACGATCCGCCCAGAAAGCCCTTCAAGTCCGCGTGCGCGACCGCGCACATTCCGCCAGTCCATGTCGACGACTGCCCCGACCGCGGTCGAGCCTTCTCTGCGAAACGTCTCATGACGGAGGCCGTACAACCTGCAGCGGCCCCCCAGGGATTACCGATCACGCCGGCCAGAACGGCATTTCGCCTGACTCGCGCCAGAAACGCCGCTCGTTCGCTGATGACGACCTCCGGGTCACGGAAAATCGGCCAGCAGGAGCGCCGCTGCCATCGGAGGAGTCTTGATGCCGATTGCCTTTTCTCCCGAGCCGTCTTTTAGAGAACTTTCATTTGGCTAAAAGGTTCGGTCTACGGGGCATCGCAATCTCGCGGTCATTCTGCCCATATCGGGCAGGATATTACCATCACTATCGGTGGCATCCCCTGTGTGGGCGAAGCGCGCAGTCGTGCGACAAGCTTACCAGCGGCGTGACTGTGCCGCTGTGGTCATCGATCCTGATGCTGCGCAACGTGAAAAAGCCCTGAGACCTACTTTCAGGCTGCGTTCCGTGTCCCGTCGCCATCGTCCATCAAGAACCCGAATGGCGACAACCTGAACGAAGAAGAAATCCTCAAACCCGTCTGCTTCGTGTTTGACTTCGCGCCCACACGCGCGCTGCGGCAGCTCTCCGAGTACGGAATCGGGCCCTCTCCCAATGAGCCGAATCCGGAGAACTCAAGGAATTCGTGTCGTTTCTGCCGGTGCTGACGTATGACGGCGCGAACATGACTGAGATTGATGCAAGCGGCATTCTCGGCATCGCGATGTCGGTTACCTCGGCGACGCTGCTGGCGCGCAAGTGGGAAAGCGCACTGCTGGTGAACGTCCATCAGGTGAGCTTCAGAATCATCGACCAGAATTCTTGCCACTGGAGATCGACAGGCCCTGCATGCGGCCGCTGCGGCGGTCGCGTTCCAACCGGCTGTCGAGCTCGTGCTTTTCGTACTCGGTCATGTCCTCCCCTCACTCGCCGCTGCGGTTGAAATCGACGTCCCAGCCGTGCCAGTCCTCGGCAAGCTCGACGCAGAGATCCTGTGAGATCCCGACCATCTCGGTGCCATCGTCGAACTCGACGCCGCCTTCCGACAGGTCGCGGAGTTAACGCAGAAAGCCGATATACTGATGCACGTCGATTGCGATCCAGGCAAAAACCACGATGCCTCCGATGAGAAGCTCAACGGGTGTCGTGGTCAGCCCGGTCAGGACGTGATAAAGCCAATCCAGCATTTCTTCTGTTCCCTCACTGCCTCGGGGAACAACTATTGCCGGCGGCAAGCCTGTTCCGCCTGTTGGCTTGCGCGATGCCGCGGCCCCCGTAACCGTCGCATGCGACCCGCATATCCCGACACCGCCAGCGATATTTTTTGGGGGTGGACCGGGTGGGGGGCACCAAAGCGGCCGACCACCGGACCCAACAGAGCTGACGCGACAAGTGCGCGCACTTCGGGGCACCGCCTGGACGAACCACAACTGAACTGGACACGCGCAAAGCAGGCGTCCTTTTGTATCCCAGCGAAGCGAGCGCGAGCGTCTTATCGCCCGTCACCACCGCCTGGGTGAGTGAATTCGCGTCCTTCAGCTTTTGACTCTTCAGACCGCCGGTGTACCCCGTGGCCCATACCTTTCAACGTCGATTCCAGCGCGTTCGCCGCTGGGCAGGCGAAGCGCCAAGTCACGCCGGAGGCTGCGAAATAAAAGTCTACCTTACCTTTGAGGTTGTACTTCCCGATGCCTTCGATGACTACTGTGCCAAAGCCCCGCTGCTCCGGCGGAAACACAGGCGGCCCATCGCTTTCGATCCAGCTCATGGTGAAGGTATCGTCCTCGGCCGCGTCCCACCGGATCTCGACCTGTCCCGCTTCTGTCGACAGCGCGCCGTATTTGCCGGCGTTAGTCGCAAGTTCGTGGAGGACGAGACCAATCTCTTGGGCAGCAGTCGCGCTTAGACGCAGCTTGGGGCCGCCGACAACGATTCGACACCCAATAAGGTCTGCAAAAGGTGAGAGCTGGGCGTGCACCAGATCATCTACATCAACTCCCCGCCATTCGTTCCGGACCAGCAGATTTTGATTAGCTGCGAGCGCCTGAATTCGCTGAGTAAACCGCTCGACAAAGTCTGTGGGCTCACGAGCGGCGGTCTGGTGGGCGATGGCTTGCACGAGGCTGAGCAAGTTCTTGGCGCGGTGGTTGACCTCGCGCACGAGCAAATGGGCCCGGTCTTCGTGGACTTTCCGCTCTGTCACGTCCTGGGCGACGGTAATGAACAGACGCCGTCCATTGGACTGGCCCAGCGCGGAGGTGACAAAGCTCCATACGCGATCGCGACGGTCCTTCGTCCGGATCGTCCGCTCGATCGGCTGCGCCTCTGGTTCCGCCGAAATCATCCAGCGGATGCGCTCGAGCACGTCGCCCTTGCGTTCGCCGTAAGCGCGGGCGGTCCAGTCCTCAATGGTGGACAGGTCCTGCCGCGAATAGCCGCTCGCTTCAAGCCAGCTCACACTGACAGCAAGCACCTGCTCCCTGTCGTCGAACAACATGATCGGCAGCGGCGAGTAGAGAAGCGAGGTCCGGAAGCGTTCCTCACTCTTGCGCAGTTC
>JASHRR010000211.1 GCA_030037185.1 Xanthobacteraceae bacterium
GCAAAGCTGAACACGATATCCATATCGTGCTCGATCAGGAGTACGGTAACGTCCGCCGGCAATGCCGCGATGGTGGCGAGGATTTCATGGCGTTCCGCCTCCGGCACCCCTGCGGCCGGCTCGTCCAGCAGCAGCACGCGAGGCCGGCACGCAAACGCCACCGCGATCTCGAGCAGCCGCTGCTTGCCGTATGGCAAGATCGCGGTGCGCTCGGTCATGACGTCGGCAAGCCGAAACCGTTCCAACAGCTCGGAAACCTCCTTGGTAACGCCGGCGCGGCTGCCGACGATGCGCCACCAGTCGCGACCGCAGCCGTGGCGCTCGGAGACGGCAAGGCCGAGCGTTTCAATCGGCGTCAGGTCGGCGAACAGCTGGTTGATCTGGAAGGTGCGGGCGATGCCGAGCCGCACGCGGCGATGCGGCTCGAGGTTCGTGATCGCCGCGCCGTCGAGCAGAATTTCGCCGCCGGAGGGGCGCAGCACGCCGGTGAGCAGGTTGACGAAGGTGGTCTTGCCGGCCCCATTGGGGCCGATCAGGGCGTGACGGGCGCCTTTTCGAATCGACATTGATATCGCGTTCGCCGCCGCGATGCCGCCGAACCGTTTGTCGAGGCTCCTGGTCTCCAGCACCGGCATTTCGGGTGCGGCCGCCATCGTCAGGCCCCCTGATCGGCGGGAGACGTCGGAGCGGGCCGGCGGAACAGGCGTGCAACCTGCCTTTCCACGAAGCCGGTCCATCCGCCAATACGCTCGCGCCCAACGAGGACGATGGCAACGAGCAGCAGGCCGATCCAAAACTGCCAGTAGCGCGCCGTGAGATCGGACAGATAGTCCTGCAGCAGCCGGTAGATCAGGGCGCCGATGAGGCCGCCATAGAGATAGCCGGTGCCGCCGATAATAAGGATCAGCAACACGTCGGCCGAGCGCTCGATCGACAGCATGGAGAGCGAGGCGAAGGCCTGGGTCTGCGCCAACAGCCCGCCGGCGATTCCCGCATAGCCGGCCGACAGCGTGTAGATGGCGACCAGCCGCCAGTTGACCGCGATCCCGACCGCGGAACTGCGCAGCGCGTTGCCCTTGATGGCTTTGAGCGACAGCCCGAACGGCGAATTGACGATGCGCCGGGCCGCCATGAAGAGCACGAAAAGCCAGACCAGCGTGTAGACGTAGGCCGTGTGGCCGAAAATATCGAAACGGTAGGCGCCGAACACCGGCGCCATGGTGACACCCTGAAGCCCGTCGGCGCCGCCGGTGAGCTCGGCGAACTTGTTGGCGAGTTCAAAGCACACCAGCGATACGCCGAGCGTCACCATCAAGCGGGTCAGATCTGAGCCGCGCAACACCAGGAAGCTCGTGGCAAAACCGAGCGCGGCCGCCACCAGCCCGGCGCACGGCAAGGCGATGGCAGGCTCGACAATGATTTCATGCTTGGCGAGAAGACCGGCCGCATAGGCGCCCACGCCGAAGAAGGCCGCATGGCCCAGCGAGATGATGCCCGCATAGCCGAGAATAAGATCGAGCGACAGCGCAAACAGGCCCCAGATCGCGGTTTCGGTCAGGATGAGATGGCGGCTTGGCAGCAGATAGATGGTCGCGAAGGCGGCAACCCAAAAAGCGATCTCGAACGGACCAATACGCGCGCGGCTGGTGAGGAAACGGGTGACGGCGCTGTCGATCGTCCGGCTCATCGCGTCTTCACCTGGCTACCTCGCCGTGCCGCGGGCGAACAGCCCCTGGGGGCGCCAGATCAAGACCACAATCATGATGGTGTAGATCACGAAGGCGCCGAGCGATGGAAAATAATATTTGCCGGCGACGTCGCCGATGCCAAGCAGGATCGAGGCAAAAAACGGCCCGGTGATGCTCGAGGTCCCCCCCACCGTGACGACGATGAGGAAATAGATCATGTACTTGAGCGGGAAAGTGGGATCGAGGCCGAGAATCTCCGCGCCCAAAGCCCCGCCGAGACCGGCAAGGCCCGAGCCGACAGCAAACGTGATGGCGAACACCATGCCCACATTAATGCCGAGCCCGCGCGCCACGCGCTGATCGTCCACCGCCGCGCGCAGCCGGCTGCCGAAGCGGGTCGCCATCAGCACGAATTGCAGCGCCGCGGTCAGCAACCCGCACACGAGAATGATGAGCAGGCGGTAGCGGCCGACGCCCACCCCGAGCACGTTAAATTGGCCCTGCAGTGCCGCCGGAATGTTCACGAACTGCTGGGAGGAGCCCATGACGTAATCGACGGCCGCCACCGACATGAAAACGAGGCCGATGGTGAACAGCACCTGGTCGAGATGGCTCTTGGCATAGACATGAATGTAGAGCGTGCGTTCCAGCACCGCACCGATTGCCGCGGTGGCGAAAAATGCGAGCACGAGCCCGGCCAGAAACGGCAGCCCGGCGCGGTTGACGAGGACGACCGTGATGTAGCCCCCCGCCATCGCAAAGGCCCCGTGGGCGAGGTTGACGAAGTTCATCAGCCCGAGCGTGACCGAAAGACCGCAGGCGAGCACGAACAGCAGCATGCCGTAGGCGACGCCATCGAACAGGATAGTCAGCATGGCAGGGTCTTCTCGCTCCCCCGCGTGCGAGGGAGGATCGGGGCTGTTGCGGCAAGTCGCTGCCGCGGCGGGCCGCAGCCCCCCTT
>JASHRR010000212.1 GCA_030037185.1 Xanthobacteraceae bacterium
CCCGAACTATACGATTTCGATGCCATATTGGCCGCTTCAACGAAGCATCTGGCAGGCAGCGAGCTCAGGAGGATGCGAGGAACCGGATCCAGGTAGTCGCTCGAGCGATTGAGCAAAGCCTGCAGCAGAACCACTAAAGTGCAGACCGCCTCGAATGAGGGGGACTCACGGCGCAATCCTTAGTCGCCGAATGGCGACCGACAAAGCGACTATCGAATACGCTAATGCGAGCGTAGGTCGGTTTGGGTTCTTGCGACATCTCTGGCGACTGCGACAAGAGGGCTGCCGGCGATTGAGCGTCTGCTGGGGCCAAAGCGGCGGTTACTCATTTGGTCCGCAGCACCTTCGATAGCTGCCGTACTGACGCCATCGAGGGGCACAGCGCCTATGGGCCAGGATGAACGGACTACTGCATTGCAAAATCGATTTTGAGTCGCTCCCAGTGTTTGCGCTGGAAATCAGCGTAATCTTTCTCGCCGTATCAGCCATCGGGACGGGCCGAAATCCCGATCATTGCAATGGGCAGCATCGGTGCCGCAGATTTTTCTGATGAGGAGGCAAGATGAAACCTATACGTAATTTAATCGTCATAGCTAGCTACGGCTCTGCAAAATCCATGAAGCTTACTTGTTTGAAGTAAAGAAACCCGAGGAATCAAAGTACCCCGGCGACTTCTACAATCTGCGAGGTATGATTCCGGCTGCTGAGGCGTTCCGCCCGCTCAGGGACGGCGGTTGTCCGCTCGTGAATGGTTGAGGCCCTGAGTTTCCTGGTTCGGCCACAGGGAGAGTTTAGGCAATTTCGGGGGCTGAGGACTGCCGCGTCCTCGGTCAATATTCGCACGGTTTCTACTGCTGCGACGCACAGCTCGTGGCCGAGTTGGGTCAAAATGAGCCGTGCCACTCATTGCGTCGGCACGGCAGATCTACCTTACCTTAGTAAGCGGCCCCGAGCCGGCGGCCGGCGCTTCCGAGGCGGCCCAAGAGCGGTCGCCTGCGCCCGAAATGGAGGCTTACTCGTGCAATCCCGCCCTGCGCAGCCCATCGAGGATGTGCTCTAAATCCGCGGGCGCAGCATTCCACTTGCGCAACTCGACATGTGCCGAGAAATTCGGCTTCACCTCGAGGATGCGAGCGAGCGCATCTGCCGCATCTTTGTGGCCGAGCTGTCCCTTCGCGGCTGCGGTCAACATATGCGTCCAGTAGAAGTGTGGCAGCCCGATCTTCTCCACGTCCGCGATCGCATGCTCGTAGTTCTTCTCACTGTAATGCAAGCGCGCGAAGCTGAAATGATACCAGCCCGGATGCAGCGGATTGAGCAGCTGCGCCCGCCTGGACAGCTCGGCGCCACGCGCGAACTGACCCATGAAGGCGTAGTAATGGCCGACGTCGGCCAGGGTCTCGGGATCGTTGGGATTGAGGCTCAGAGCCAGCTGCGCCTCGGCCTCGAACTTCTCATTCTCGCCGCGAAAGAAGTGGACGATTGCCAGCCAGCACCGGGCATAGGCATTCTGCGGATCAAGGCGCGTCGCCGCGAGTGCATGCACAAGAGACCGCCCGATCGGGTTTGGTCGCGGATTCATCTCGAAGCGATGCTCGCCTAAATAGACGTTGGAGAGCAACGCGTGGGCATCGGCCGACAGCGGATCGAGTTCGACCGCCTTTTCTAGCAGATCGCGGGCTTCCGCGTGCATCTCGGCGCTCAGCATCCAGGTGTAGCGGCGTGCCCGCAGAAGACAATCGTAGGCATTGAGCTCAGCCGCGTTTTTCTTGAGGGCTCGCTGCAGGACCGCATCCTGCATCTTGACACCAAGCGTTGCC
Source organism: Xanthobacteraceae bacterium (assembly GCA_030037185.1). The sequence continues at coordinate 1,821 of JASHRR010000212.1, forward strand.
GCGATCGTGCGGGTTACCTCGTCCTGCAGACCGAAGATGTCGACCATCTCGCGATCGTAGCGGTCCCCCCAGAGCTGAACACCACTCGCGCCCTCGATGAGTTGCACTGAGATGCGCACGCGTCCTGCGGCGCGCCGCACGCTGCCCTGCACCACGTAACCTGCGTGGGTGCGTGCGCACAGATCCTGCAGGTCCAAGGCACGTCCCTTGAACTGAAAGGACGACGCGCCGCCGATCACCCGCAGATCCCGAAAGCGGGCGAGATTGGTGATGATGTCTTCGGTCAGGCCATCGGCGAAATACTCGTCCGCGTCGGCGCTGAGATTCGCGATCGGCAGCACGACAAGTACGGGCTTCGGATCCTCCGGGGTCACCGGTCCACCGCGTTCGGGTGCGGCAGGTTCTGGATCATGATCGGGTGTGATCTGCGCCTGAAGCTCGAAGCCGCGGCCGCGGACCGTGCGGATGACGCTCTGGCTGTCGCCGCTGTCTCCGAACACTCGGCGCGCCGATTTTACGGCGCTTGAGATTGTCGCCTCCGAAACGGCACGGCCCTGCCAAACCTCCTCGATCATCTCGTCGCGGCTGATGACCCGGTTGGCGTTGCGCACCAGGCAGACGATCAGATCGAACACGAGCGGTTCGACGGGTTGCGCAATTCCGTTCCGGCGCACCTCGTACCGGTTCGTATCAACCTCGAACTGACCGAAGCGATAGCGCATCTCAAGCCCCGCGGGCACCTAACACGATCGTAGCCCGGGAAATCCTTAGCGTTCCACCTGATCTCCCCCGGAAACCTCCACGTTCAGCAGTGGCAATTTCCACAGTGCCCCCAAGCGCGAAGTTCGGGCTTGCGGAATACTTCAATTGCCGGCTGCAAACGCCAATGGCGACCGGCCCGTACCCGCAACAGCCTGACCGTGAAAGGAAAATCCAATGACCGCTACAGCGCAACCCATCCTCACCCCCGACTACGCAGCGATCAAGGCTAAGCAGAACGTCGCCTGGGCCTCGGGCGACTATGCCCGGATCGGCACGACCCTGCAGATCGTCGGCGAGAACCTCGCCGACGCAATAGACCTGAGGCCCGGCTCCTCGGTCGTCGACGTGGCGGCCGGCAACGGCAATGCGACGCTTGCCTTCGCGCGGCGCTGGTGCGACGTCACGTCGACCGACTACGTCGATGCGCTCCTCGCTCGCGGTCGGGCGCGCGCCGAGGCTGAAGGCCAGAATGTTACGTTCCGGATCGCCGATGCGGAGCAGCTGCCATTCGAAGATGACAGCTTCGATGCGGTGGTATCGACTTTCGGCGTCATGTTTACGCCCAACCAGGCAAAGGCCGCGAGCGAGCTTCTCCGCGTCTGCCGGCCGGGTGGCATGATTGGCATGGCGAACTGGACGCCCGAGGGCTTCATTGGCCAGGTATTCAAGACGCTCGGCAAGCACATTGCGCCGCCCGCCGGTGTGAGCTCTCCGGCCCTGTGGGGCACCAAGCAGTTCATCGAGCAGCACTTCGGCCCCAAGGCGCGGCACATCGCTTTTGTGAGCGGGGCGTTCGTCTTCCGCTACCGCTCTCCGGAACACTTCATGGACGTGTTCCGCACTTACTACGGCCCGATGCACAAGGCCTTCCTCGCGCTCGATGAAGCCGGCCAGCTGGCGCTCGCTAAGGACCTCATCGCGACGATCGCAAGCTTCAACACCGCCTCGGATGGGTCGATGCGCGTGCCGTCCGCCTTCGCTCAGATCGTGATCACCAAGGCGTAGGGGCGGCAAGGCCGGACGAGCCGTCTCGAAACGTGGGATGATCAAGGCTTCGGGCTTGTCTGGCTCAACAGAAATGAGCCGCTGGGGATCAGGTGCGATGGCGCTCATTCGAAGTTACATCGTCATCTCCGGCGGCAATCACCGGTTTGGTTTTGGAAGTCAAGCACACCGACGGGTGGAGCAGCATTTGACGCACTCCGGTGGCGACCAAGAAGTTGCGACTCTCACGCTTATAACTTATTACCAGTTGAATCTCGGAATGGGGTCAGTTGTGTCAATCTAACGGCGTCCGCACCGTATCCGGTCCTACTCCGATGGCTCCCCCAATCGGGTGCGCGCGCCACAGTAATAACGGGCCGGCTGAAACATTTGCATTTTTTGGTAGCAGCAGCAGGTAGCCGCCTGCAAACGGTGGTCGCTGGCCGAACAATGATCGCGGCAGTGATCTAACGGAGGAAGCATGTCAACGAAGAGCCAGAACCCCGAGACCATTGTCCTCCACTCCGGCTACCGCTCCGATCCCGCGAGCACCGCGGTTGCGGTGCCGATCTATCAGACGACGTCATACCAATTCAATTCGACCGAGCACGCCGGCAATCTGTTTGCGCTCAAGGAACTCGGCAATATCTACACGCGCATTATGAATCCAACCCAGGCCGTTCTGGAAGAGCGCGTGGCAGCGCTCGAAGGCGGCGTGGCGGCGCTCGGGGTGGCTTCCGGGCAGGCAGCCTCGCTGTTTGCAGTACAGAACATCTGTCATGCCGGCGATAATTTCGTCTGCTCGACGGATATCTATGGCGGCACCTGGAACCTGTTTCAGAACACGATGAGCACGATGGGGATCGAATGCCGCTTTGTCGATCCAGCCGATCCGGAAAACTTTCGTCGTGCGACCGACGCACGTACGCGCTGCTACTACGGCGAGACCCTGCCAAATCCCAAGCTTGCGGTATTTCCGATCGCCGAGGTCGCCAAGATCGGGCGCGAAGTCGGCCTGCCGCTCATAATGGACAATACGGCCTGCCCGGTCCTGTGCCAGCCCATTAGGCATGGCGCTGCGATCACCATGCACTCGACGACGAAGTACATCGGCGGACACGGCACATCGATCGGTGGCATTATCGTGGATGGCGGCAATTTCGACTGGGAGAAACACTCCGACCGTTTCCCCATGCTCAACAAGCCGGATCCGAGCTACCATGGCGCGGTTTGGACACAAGCGGTGAAGCCGCTCGGCCCGATCGCTTACATTATCAAGGCGCGCGTGACGCTCCTGCGAGACGTCGGTGCAGCCATGTCGCCGTTCAACGCATTTATGTTTATCCAGGGTCTTGAAACCGTCGTGCTCCGGATGCGCCAGCATTGCAGCAATGCCGCTTCCGTGGCGCTGTATCTGTCCAAGCACCCCAAAGTCATCAAGACAATCTTTCCCGGCCTGATGATGGGCGAACCCAAGCGGCGTGCCGACACGTATCTCAAGGGCGGTTACGGGGGGCTGGTCGGCTTCGAGCTCAAGGGTGGTCGTGATGTCGGGCGCAAGTTCATCGACAGCCTGAAGATGTTCTATCATGTCGCCAACATCGGTGATGTGCGCTCGCTGGCCATCCATCCGGCCAGCACCACCCACTCGCAGCTTACGCCAGAGGAGCAGGCGAAGACCGGCGTTACCGACGGCTACGTGCGGCTGTCGGTCGGCATCGAGCACATTGACGACATACTCGCTGATCTCGATCAAGCTCTCTCGGTCGTGTAGGTCCATCTGTACGGCTAGATATGTCGTTCACCAAACCGCGCTTCGCACAACGTCTCGGGTGCTGCGATGCACTATCGGCTTCCGGTGTGGGTCACTTTGAGACCAAATCGGAGGCTGTATCATTGCCTGTCTATTCGTCCGGTCGTCCTACATGAGGAGACGTTCTGCACGTTGCGTTTGTCCTGAACAACGTGCTGGGTCGCCGGCTTGTGTTCAGGGTCACCGCCGGCTACCCGTCGGCAACCGTTTCCCACCGTGGCGTTCCGCAAAGGCCTGCGCGTCTTCCGGGTTAGCAAAGCAGAACACCACGAAGTCGCTGTCATCGCGGCGCAGGGAGTAGGTGAGCGGCGTCGCCGATAGGACACCGGCAGCGCGTATTCCGGCGGCGATCTCGCGAAAGTTGGCGACTGTGCCAAGGACCCCGAAAGCTCGACTCGGATTGCAGGGGCGGTCAGGCGGCGCTGTTTTCTTTTGCTGCGGTTCGGCGCCCGATTAGAGGTTGGCATGATAAACTTTAAAGCTCAACCGGGCCCCTACAAGGGCCCTTTTCGTATGAGTACCGTCGCAGTTCTCGCCGTCCTGGTGACGGTTTTCCCGGCCATCGCGGTTATACAATCCGCATCAGTAGCGATACAATTTCTTGATGCACTTGAAGAATTTTCCGACAGACTGAAAACGTCAGTATCGCGTCAGCGCTCAATGCAGATTTCCGGCCGCCTCGTCGCCGGCATTGGGATCCACATCGATCGCTTCGCCGTCGATGATGTCCGCGGGCATCATGCCGCTGCTGATCAGCAGCTTCACGAACTTGTCAGCAACCTTGCTGCCGACCCTGTCGCGCAAGTCTTCGACGAGGCGCTGCTGGTTCTCGCGGATGTCGCCAGTCAGATCGCGCGGCGCATCAGCATGCGCATGCAGCACAGCAGAGCGCTGGACGACCAACCCGCACAATTCGGCTTTGTACCAGGTCACACGCGCCGCGGCGGCACCGTTACCGGCCGCAAGACAAAGCGCACGCGCCTCGTCGAACTCAGCCAGCGCAGCCTCGATATCGAACCGCGTGGCTCTAGGACGCGAGAGAGCGCTTTGGATCAATCCTTCGACCCGTTGCTCGATACGCCGCTTGCGCTCAGCCTCTGTGCCCTGAACGGCCTGACGGCGCTTCCGGTTGGCCTCAAGTCGGCGCTTATTGCTTGAGCTTGGACGTGGCATCAGAGCGCTTCCGCTTAGGCGTGGGAGGCTTTGGAAGATCATACTTGGCCGCTATCGCATCGATCTTAGCGACCATCTCACGGTCATCTCTGGCCTTCTGGCGCCGTTCCTCGATGGCGACTTTGCTATAACGGCCGTGCTGCAAGTTTCGAGGTGAATTGGCCGGACCAAAATTCTTTCCACCATGTATCCGACATCTGGAACGGCCACGCATCGCCGGACAACGGCATGGCCGTTGCGCTTGGCGGCCCCAAGCGCCGCATCGGGGAGCATTCGCCAGCGAAGCAGGCCATTCCATGGGATTAACCGTTTTCTAACAGTGT
>JASHRR010000213.1 GCA_030037185.1 Xanthobacteraceae bacterium
GAGCAAGGTTCCGGCGGAAATCGGAATAAGACACGTGCCCCACGACTAAGTTCCCTTCGAGTACATTAGATATGTACAGATATTTGTACATCTAGAGAAGGCTTGTCAAGGCAAGCCGCGCCGCAGGCGCGGGCGCGGGACGCTCGCGGAGGGCTCATGGAGACGCGCTACGCCAGCCAGCTAATCGTCGAGCGCCAAACCGCCTGGGAAGGCCGGCCGATGTCCGGTAGCGCCCGGCGCTACTCCTCCAAATGCCCTCACTCGAATCTCGAAGTCGCGCTAGCGATTAGCGAAGAATAGACATCATGTCGCATGGCCGAAACAGTATTGCGCAGTGCGCCGATATCGATTTGCATTCGTTGTACGATATCCGTCAGATCTGTCAGCTTGAGGTCGAGCTTGTCGATCTTGAGGTCGAGCTTGTCGATCTTCTGATCGAGGCGACGCAGGTAAAGCAGGATGTGCTTGTCGGGCTCCTCGGCCATCGTCATCTCCATCCAGAACGGCTTTAGTCCGATCCGTCGCCGTTGAGATTGACCGGCTTCAGCTCCTCGACCTGCGCCTCCAACTCCGTCACAAGCTCGCGCAACCGGCCGAGCTCCTCATGAACAACCGATATCTCCTGGTGGCTGGCGCGCAGTGAGGCGATCTCGCCGACCGACGTCGTAAGCATGTCGAGACGATGATGAACGGCGCTGAATTCCCTCGCCATGACCTTGAACCGGGAGTCAATCATCCGGGCAAGGAACTCGTTTGTGACCTCTGTCATTGGCTCACCTCAAGAAATCCCTAAACCGGGTCGTCCCAATCGCACTAACTCACAACCGACAAATCATGGATTCGGAGACCGCATAGCTTTTGGCGATCGCGGCCAGCGGCTCGCCGGCGGCCCGGCGCTTAATGGCCTCGTCCCGCTGGAAGGGCGAAAGCTTAAGCTTGCGCCCGAATTTGACACCGTTCGCCATGGCGCGCTTGCGCCCCTCGCCGGTCCGCTCCCGAATCAAGTCCCGCTCGAACTCGGCAATCCCAGCCAGCAACGTCGCCAACAAGCGCCCCTGCGCCGAGCTGGTATCCCACAGTGGGTCACCGAGCGACCGAAACGAAGCGCCGGCGGCACTGATCCGATGGATGAGATCGAGCAGCTCGCGGGTCGAGCGCCCCAGACGGTCGAGCTTGGTGACGACGACAACATCGCCCGCTTTGAGCTTGGTCATAAGCTTGGCCAGTTCCGGCCGGTCGGCCCGGACACCACTGATCTTTTCGCGGTAGATGTCTGTTGCACCAGTTCCCTTGAGCGCCGCCAATTGGCCCGAAAGGTCCTGGTCCTGCGTGCTGACACGGGCGTAGCCGATAAGGGCCATCTCGAGTCTCCTAGTTTTGCAACCAACTGGCGCAATCTAATAAGCGAGCAAATCAAAGTTTTGCAATTTGAAACGATTCCCAATCTGAAATAAGCGGGCGGTCGCGCTGCCTCGAAGCGCATTTCAGCCGGGCGCAATCGTTCCCCGACCATCATCCGACGTCGTCATCGGTCATCGGTGGGGGGCGCCCCATCCTTTGACACTCTCACGAAGCGCATCAATCTCTCTAAGGTGCTCGTCAAGACTGCTACCATCTTCCCGCCGCATCCAGCTTACCTTATGCCATCCATCGCGACCTGTTGGCTAGGCGGGCCAACGATTACGATCCGTTCGTTCGTGGCCGTCTCGAAGGTGGACGCGATGTTTCGGCCGCCGATTATCTCGTGCTGATGCGCGCGCGGGCCGCACTTGTGAGGGAAATGGACGCGCGGCTTTCCGACCTTGATGGATTGGTATTGCCGACGACGCCAATCGTCGCTCCGACCATCACCGAAGTTTCGGCCAGCTTCGAGGCCTTCATGGCCAAGCAGCTGCTCGGTTTCCGTAACACCAGCATGATCAATTTCTTCGACCTCTGCGCGGTTTCGCTGCCGCTTCCGCGCGCAGGCGCCCTCCCTGTCGGGCTGATGCTCGTCGCCCGCAATGGTCAGGACCGCAAATTGCTGCGGATGGCGGCCGCGGTCGAGCAGTTGTTTGCAGCGTGAATGACTCGATTTTGCCTATGCGTTCCGACAAGCCGCAGGCAATGTCGATCGCAGCCTGCGTCGGGCTAAACCCACCGATCTTCCGTTGCAGGCGCCGGTGAAATACGACATTGGTCATCAATCCAAAGACCGCGAACGCCATGGGCATCAATGTTTCAGCCGACATGTTCTCCGTCGCCGACGAGGTGACCGGGAAGGCCATGAAAATGCTGCAATGCCGTCGAGGTCCGGAGCTGGCCCAGGGCTGCCGTGACCCTCGATCGCGTCACCACGGCAGCTATGAAGGGTACTGCAGACCAATGTGGTTTTAGACGGTAGTTGATCGCCAGGCCGACGCTGCGGCTGTCAGCGCGATCGCGAGAGGATCCCCGGTACGATTTCCGCGTTCGGGGTCGATTACAGATTTAGCGCCTGTTTGCGGCAGTCGTGGCGAAGGAAAATTCGCGCCGGTCTCCTGGTTTGGCCCAATAAGGTCGAACGAAGCGTGTAACATGCCGCGCAGACGCAATAAGGGAGGAGAGCATGGCCGACAAATTGTTGTTTTTCACTCTTGCGCTTGCCTTGGGATCGCTGGCACCGGCCGCCATTGGCCAGAACGCCAATGCGCAGAATGCTGCGGACGAGGCTTGGGTGACCGCATGGGGAACATCGCAGCAGGGGCTCGGCGAAACCAAGATCACCAATGCGACCGTGCGCATGATTGCGCGCGTCACGGTTCCGGGTGAAAGCGTCAGGGTCCGCCTTGACAATGATTTCGGCACGGCTCCGGCCGTGTTCAGCAACGCCAGCATCGGGCCTCGCGTCCGCGGCGCTGCCCTTGCGGCGGGAATGGTCAGACCATTGACCTTCGGCGGAAGGAGCGCGGTGACGATCCCCCCCGGCGGCACGCTCGAAAGCGACCCGGTCGCATTTCACGTGGACGCCCAGCAGGATATTGCGATCAGCCTCCATGTCGCCGGGGCGAATGTGCAGCCAAGCCAGCACAACAACGCGGTGGTGACCTCATATCGCACCGACGACGGAGCCGGAGATCAATCGGCCTCCGCGGATGGAAAGCCGTTCACCGGAAAGACCACGGCGATGTGGTGGCTGAAATCGATCGACGTGCGGCCGGCTCAACCGGCGACGGCGATCGTGGCTTTCGGCGATTCCATCACCGACGGGACCT
>JASHRR010000214.1 GCA_030037185.1 Xanthobacteraceae bacterium
GCTCTCAGCCCGCATTGTGTGAGGCAGCTCACACGAGGATTCCCGCCCTGTTGTTAAGTAGGGTCGTGCGCGTTGCACCCCATCCAAGTCACCGCGCGCCGGTCCCGGCTCTCGGCTCCCCGCCTGCATAAGCCCCGAGGGTCGGGAGGCGCGCGGGGATGGGGCGGCCCGTGAACGGCGCACCGGCGAGTGCCGCCGCGGCTTGGCGGCAGCTAAGTGCGGCGTCAAGCGGCAATAACAGGTCGCCCCGAAATTCGGCCCAGTGTGCCTACGCGTGCGTACTACGGCATGCGGAAGGTAGAACGGAAGGCCGATCAGGTATTCCGTAGGCCGAAAGTGGCCATGAATGCGAAAAATGGGGAATGTAGGCCGAATATCCACGCCCTGTAATCACCCATTCCACCTTTCGCTCCGTTCCCGCTGCACAGCGATGCTGGCGGGATTGCCGACGTTGATCCAGACGCGGCACGGGCCCGACTGATAGGCGCCATCGACCTTCTTGGATACGAACGATGCCCTCGGCAGCGAGCTGGCAAGCGTGCGCGAACACCGTAGGACCGTCGGCGTGACGTGCTCAGCGAGTAGTAAGATGCCAACCTTCGATCGGACCTCTCCGCCTGACGAGCCAATTCCCGCATAGGTGAGCGGCAATCAGATGACAATGCCCTCGTCGCCAGGTCTGCAATTCTTCGAGCCCGCCTCCTGACACCTGGGGGCGGTAGCTCTAAATCCACCGGCCCGCGCACTGGGACGGAGGAGGGCGCAGGTCGCCGGAATGGTTCCATCAGATGTCCGACTGCGATAAGCTCGGCGGGGGCGGAGATCGGGGCATGCTACGGCGCGAATTCATTGCGGGTCTCGGCGGCGCGGCGGCTTGGCAATTGGCAGCGCGCGCCCAGCAGCCCGACCGGATGCGGCGGGTGGGGTGCCTGTACGCACTCGCGGGGAACGATCCGGTAGCGCAGGCGCGTGTGGCGGTGCTTCGGGAAGGCCTCGCGCAACTCGGATGGACGGAGCGCAACGTTCGAATTGAGCAGCGGTTTGCCGATGGCGATTCCGATCAAATGCAGGCATACGCGGCCGAATTGGTTGGTTCGGCACCGGATGTCATTGTCGCCAACTCCACCCCCGCCCTTGCGGCGCTAAAACGGGCGACCCGCACTATCCCGATCGTCTTCTCTATCGTCAGCGATCCAGCCGGACAGGGTTTCGTCGCCAGCTTGGGCCGTCCGGGCGGCAACGTCACCGGCTTTTCATTCGCCGAGTTCCAGATGCTCGGGAAATGGCTGGAGACGCTTAAGGAGATCGCCCCCAGCGTCAAACGGACGACGCTCTTGTTCAACCCGCAGACAGCGCCATATTACCCCGCCTTCCTGCGCGAGTTCGAAGGGGCCGCGGCAACGCCCGCAGTCGAGCTTTCTGCAATGCCGGTGCATGATGAGGCGGAGCTCGAGGCGGCCGTGTCGGCATTTGCGCGTGAACCGGGCGGCGGTCTGATCGTCGGGGCCGATCCATTCATAAGCACACATCGTGCGTTGGTGATAGCGCTGGCTGATCGGCATCGACTTCCTGTGATCTATGGCAACCGGTATTTCGCCCGGGACGGCGGGCTGATCTCATACGGGCCGGACACGCTCGATATCGTCCGGCGTTCGGCATCGTATGTAGATCGCGTTCTGAGGGGCGAAAGGCCTGGCGAGTTGCCGGTGCAAGCGCCAACCAAGTACGAGTTGCTGATCAACCTTAAGACCGCTAAGACGCTCGGCCTCACCGTGCCGGTGACCCTGCGCGTGCGCGCCAATGAGGTGATTGAATAGCCCTTTTGCGGATTGCGTGCATTTATCCGTTTTCTATGAAATCCGACCGTGGTTAGACTGCCAAAGTTGCAGGAGGGGGTATGCGGATGCGGCGGCGCGAGTTCATCGCTGGGATCGGTGCCACGGCGGCGTTGGCGTTTCGTGCGAGGGCACAGCAGCCGGCGCCAACTGTAGCGTTCGTCAACGCCTGGTCGGCCGCTGCATCGCAGCGCGCTTTGGCTGCGTTCCGCAAAGGCCTCGGCGAAATTGGATACGTCGAGGACCGAGATGTAACCATAGAGTGCCACTGGCTGGACAACCAATTCGATCGGCTGCCGGCGCTGATGGCTGATCTCGTTCGTCGGCGCGTGGCCGTCATCGCAACGCCCAGCAGCCCCCTCATCACGACCGCGGCCAAAGCCGCCACAGCGACGATCCCAATCCCGATCGTCTTCAGCGTCCCCATAGACCCCGTCAAGACTGGTCTTGTCGCGAGCTTCGCCCGACCGGGTGGCAACGCCACCGGCATCCACTATTTGGCGCTGGAGCTGACGGCCAAGCGGCTGGAACTCCTGCATGCGCTGGCGCCGAAGGCCACCCGCGTGGCTATTCTCGTCAATCCCGCCAACGGTCCGAACGCAGACGAAACATTGCGGAGCGTCGGGGACGCTGCTCGCTCCATCGGGCTGCAAACCAAGGCTCTCAACGCCAGCACGAGCGGCGAGATCGATGCGGCGTTTGCGAGGCTGGCGCACGACCGCGGGGATGACGTCTCCGTGAATGATGTCCTCTTTGTCTCTGGTGACGCGCTTTTCCAAAGCCGAAACCAGCAACTTGTCGCCTTGACCGCACGAGACAGCATTCCTGCCGCTTATCCAGATCGCGCCACTGTCGCAGCCGGGGGGCTGATGACCTACGGCGCCGACATCTTCGAAATGTATCGTCAAGTCGGCGTCTATGCTGGCAGCATCCTCAAGGGCGCCAAGCCGGCGGACCTGCCGGTGCAGCAGTCGACCAAGTTCGAATTCGTCATCAACCGCAGAACCGCCAAGGCGCTCGGGCTGGGCATTCCGGTAATGCTGAGAGTGGCCGCCACTGAACTGATCGACTAATAAACCGGTTGCACGATAGCTCGGCGTCACTCGCGTCGATTTCGTCGGTCCACGCTGCGTCCAGGTTATCCTCGGAAACTCCGTGAAAGCAGGCGTGGTTGAGCGTTATCTTCCAATGTCGAAACGGGCTTGAAGGCTCGTCGATTCCAAATCTCGCTCCGCTCCTGCTGCACGGCGATGCTGGCGGGATTGCGGACCTTGATCCAGACGCAGCACAGGCCAGACAGCTAGACGTCAGCTAGACGCCGCCCGACCTTCTTCGACACGATGCCCTCAGCGCCAAGCCGGCACGCACGCGCAAAAGCGGCAGGGCCGTTCTCGGCGATGTTTTCGTTTAGCAGGATGCCGGCCTTGGCATCGCGCGACAGGCGGAATCGCTCGGTGACGTGGCTGGAGCGAGTATAGCGTGCCGTCTCTGGTCTCCAGCTCATCGCTCCAGTACACGCCAGTGTAGGCAAGAAGATCCGCTTCGACCTTCGCGGCGGCTCCGGTAATGCGTTCGCCCTCGTTGACAGCACCCGGCTGGGTGATCTTCACGCCCATTCCGCCGTCGGCACGCGGCGAGAATTCCACATTAGCGCGCCGTTACTTGATGTAGAAATGTGCCGGGCCAACAGGGTGCATCTCCAGAGGCGGCTGCACCGGGCCCGCTGCCCAGGGTTTTCCCCGTTCCACGACCAAGTGCAGCGTCTGGCTAATATTGGGCAACGGATACACGCCCGTGAATTATTCGAGCTCCTTCGGGTCGGTCGTCGTGTATTGCGGTTGCGCCGCGTCACTCGTTGCGTCTGGCTGCATCTGATCGCCGATGTAGACGGCGGCCACTCTCCTTGCAACTTGCTGGGGATTGAAGCTCACGAGGTTGCTGAGCACGGCCACAGCGAGTTGTTGATCGGGAAACCACACCACCTCGCTTGCGATAGCCCGCATCGGCCCCACCATGGACCACAGTTCGGGGGACGGTTCGGCATAGCTAAGCTAGAAAGCGCTAGCCGACTCACGGCCGCCGCCGCAGTTCAGATCGGCTTTGTTCGCGCCGTGGGCAGTCTGCAGTGTCGCTTGCGCCGACAAATCGGTAGACGGCAAAGCCGAAAAGAATGTTCCGGGATTGGAATGCCAGATTGGCTTTTCCTGTCAGCCCCTTACGGGAACGCGACCGTCCCTTACGTATCGTGCGGCAACAGCCGTGCCGGAGGACCGGGTGAAATCATTCCGATTTTGGAACGTTAAATCCCTGTTTTGCCGGCTAATGCAAAAAGCCTCCGTTGCGTAGCGTTTGGGCTGCCGGTGCCAGTTGAGGTGTCGGGCGAACTCTCCGCCAAAACTGATGCCGCCTGAACATCGCGAAAGAGGCGGATCATGAGCAAGCAGCTTCTCTTTGCAAACAACTGGATTGGCGGCGAATGGGTCGACTCTGCGACACGGCTTGAGAGCATCAATCCCGCCACGGGCGAGGTCATCGGCACCTATGCCGACGGAGCGGCCGACGAAGCCAATCGGGCAATCACCATCGCCCGAAAGGCGTTCGTTGAAACAGCCTGGCGCGGCGACCGGCGGCTGCGTGC
>JASHRR010000215.1 GCA_030037185.1 Xanthobacteraceae bacterium
GCCGGCGCCGAACCGGGACCGGTCTGCTATGGGCGTGGCGGCGAGGAACCCACGATCACCGATGCCAATGTCGTGCTGGGCCGGATCGGGGCTGATGCGTTTCTCGGCGGCGAGATGAAACTCGATGCTAATGCGGCCCTGCAGGCGATTGATGAACGTATCGGCAAGCCTCTTGGTCTCCCGGCGGTTGAGGCCGCGCTGTCGATCACCGATATCGCAACAGCGAAGATGGGACTGGCGGTGCGCCAGGTGTCCGTCGCGCAAGGACATGATACGCGGGATTTTGCGCTGGTTGCATCGGGCGGCGGGGGGCCGATTCACTCCGTCGCTATCGCGCGGGATCTTGGTATCCCGACGGTGATCATCCCGCGATTTCCGGCCCATTTCTCAGCCCTGGGAATGCTGATGGCTGACGAACGGCACGACTTCGTTCAGACCTATCTCGCCAAGATCAACAATGTCGATTTCTCGGTGCTGGCTGACGTCATTGCGGGGTTGCGTCGGCAGGCCGCCGGAGCCTGCCGCAACACATCCGCTGAATATACCGTTCAACTCGACCTGCGGTATGTCGGCCAGGAATTCAGTCTGCCGGTAGCGGTCACCGAGGAGCAGATTAGATCGGTCGACAGGGCCGGCATTCGCGCCGCGTTCGATGCGCTGCACGAACGGCGCTATGCGCACCATGCGCCCGATGAGCCGATCGAGATGATCAACGTCCGTGTCATCGTTCGTGCTGCGAGCGAGAAGTTGTCGCTGCCGCTCGCGGTCGGGGCCAAGTCGTCGCCCCGGCACCGCAATGTCTATCTCGATCGGCTGACCAACTGTCCGGTGTACGAACGAGATTGTCTGCCACGCGGCAGCACGATCGGCGGGCCAGCGCTCATTGAGGAACTCGGCTCGACCACCGTGCTGTTGCCAGGCGACATCTGCAAAGTCGTCGACACCGGCGACTTCGTCATCACTGTAAGAGCCTGATCATGGCGACTAATCTGCATCCCGTGACGCTGGAGATCCTGCGCAATAACCTGCCGGCGATCGCCAATGAGATGGCCGCCACCCTGCGGCGCACCTCCTACAACATGATGATCTACGAGGTCTGCGACTTCTGCACTGCGCTGCTCGACAAGCGGGGCCGGCTGATATCGCAGAACGTCGGCGGTGTCTCGCATTTCGTAGCCGACCTCGGGGTGATCATCGAAGACGCGATCCGCAAATACGGTGAGACCGGCTTCCATCCGGACGACGTGATCATCACCAACCACCAGCGCGTCGCTGGCCAGCATCTCAACAACGTCGTCATCTACGTGCCTTTTATCTGTGATGGAGCCCTCGTGGGCTTTGGCGTGACGCGGGCCCACTGGATCGATGTCGGCGGCATGAGCACCGGCTTCGGAGCTGGTCCGATCATCGGTGAGCCCTGGCTGGAAGGCCTCCAGCTCGATCAGCTCAAGATCTATGACAAGGGCGTGCTGAACGAAGCGCTGTGGACGGTCATCGGGGACAACATCCGCTATCCGGAATCGTCGCTCGGCGATATGCGCGCGCAGATCGCAGCATGTCGGATGGCGGTACGGCGGCTACGCGAGCTGTGTGATAAATACTCGCTTGAGACCTTTCTCGCCGCCGTCGATCAGATCTTCAGCGAGACGGAAATGCGATGCCGCAATGCAGTCGCTCGCATTCCGGACGGCGTTTACGAGGCTGAATCGTCTTACGACGATGACACGGTCCGGCCCGACGAGCCGGTTCGCATTCATGCCCAGGTGACAGTGAGGGGCGGCGACATGATCATTGACCTGTCGGGCTGCTCGAAACAGCGCGAAGGCGGCATCAATTCGCGTACCTTGGCCGGCGCACGCGTGGCCTACAAGGCGCTGACCGAGCCGGTGTCGCCGGTCAATGAAGGATCGTTTCAGGCGCTGACGACCATCATTCCGGAAGGAAACGTAATGATGGCGAGCTATCCAGCGCCGATGGGCGCGTGGAGCCTGATTGTTCCGACGGTTGTTGACACAATCTTCAAAGCGCTTGCGCCGGCCATGAAAGAGACAATGCCAGCCGCGCATCACGGGTTGCTTGGTGGCTCGGTCACATTCTTTGCTTCCAACTCGAGTGGCGGCGGAGGTTTTGTGGTGCAGAGCCTCGAAGGCGGTGGCTGGGGCGGAGGGCCGGAGCACGACGGCGAGTCCGCAACTGTGTCCGTCTGCCAGGGCGATGTGCGCAATGCGCCGATTGAGTCAATCGAGCTTAAAGCGCCTGTCATTGTCGAGGAGCGGGCCTTTCGACCAGACTCCGGAGGACCGGGCACGCATCGCGGCGGGCTTGGCTTGCAGGTTCGCATCCGGAATCTGATCGAAGGAAAATGGAATCTGGCGCGGTCCCGCCGGCGTAAGTGTCCCCCTTGGGGCATGTGGGGTGGCCGCCCTGGCGAGACAGCCGAGTATCTGCTGCGGTTGCCGACAGATGAGGCGTTTCAGCCCATCGATCAGGTGATGCGGAAGGTACCGGCCGGATCAGAAGTCATCGTGTTGACGGGTGGTGGTGGCGGCTGGGGGCCACCTGAGCAACGCGACCCGGCGGCAGTGCTTGATGATGTGCGCCAGGGTATCGTGAGTATTGGTGCGGCTGAAAACGACTACGGCGTCGTTCTTCGCGGTTCGGAGTTGGACCGGGTGGCGACCGAAAAACTCCGCGCAACGCATCGGCATAATTGAATCATGAGCCTGCTGCGATCGATGAGCGACGGGTTGAGGAGACCTCCGGCATTGTCCGATGCCGAGCAGCAACTGCAGCGGCTGCACGTGCTCGACACGGATGATGGCCGGCCTGGCAGGCGCTCACACGCCGGAGGCTGCAGACCTTCAAAGGACGACCGTCTCTGCGGGCTCGATTGGCGACAGAGCGGGCCTGAGCCCGGCGGCTATGCGATTGTCCGAGATCGACGATATCCATCTGTCGTCCTGTGTCACGCGAACTTCTGTTGCGGGCCGAGCGCGCTGACGCTGGCCGAGCAGATGCCTGAGGTCTCGCTTGAACGCGTCGCAGTTGCGATCGGCGCCGCGACCGATTTGATGGTGCGGCTTGGCGTGGTGATCGATGGCGCCCATCTGCTCTATCGTGGTGGGTGGCCGACCTCGCTGGCTGCGCCGCTGGGCGCGACTGCGACCGCAGCCGGTTTGTTTGGTCCTGACGGGCAAGCGACGGCACGCGCTTTGGCGCTGGCCTTGTCTGCAAGCACGGCGGCAATCGGTCAGCCGCCTGAACCGTGCACGGGCCGCTGGGTCTTGCTCCTTGATGGCGACCGGCCCGAAATTCAAGGGTCGCAAACGTTTCATAGTATTCGAGCGAGGCAGCATCGCTCAAAGAGCTCGCAAAGCCCCCTGAAAGAGGGGATCAGAGGAGGAACCCGGAATGCATACCCTGTCTCGATCTCATCTTCACAGCCTCGCAGTTGCGGTGGCCGTCACGATCCTGGGCCCGTTTCCGCGGCTCGCATCTGCGCAAGATGTGGTGAAGGTTGCCAAAGCGGTACCAAATCCACTTGCCTTTGCGGTTCTGGACATCGGCAATGACGCGGGTATCTGGGCCAAGCACGGACTTAAGCTGGAGATCATGAACTCGAGCGGCGATGCCAGGATGCAGCAGGCCATGGTGGCCGGCGAGATTGACTTTGGTCTTGGCTCCGGCCCCGGCATGGGCTTCCTGGCGAAGGGCGTTCCAGCGACGGTCGTCGGTGTCGTCGCCAACCAGCCATTGAGCATGGGCCTGATCATCGGAAAGAACTCAAAGGCCAGGACTGTTGCCGACATCAAAGGCACTAAGATCGGCGTCAGCACCAACGCCTCGCTCTCCTATTGGCTCGCTCGCAAGTTGTCAGAGCTGCAGGGCTGGGGACCCAACGGCGTGCGGACCGTGCCCCTCGGCGCCTTGCCGAGCAACATTGCGGCGCTTGAGGCCGGACAGGTGGACGGCTTTGTGATGTCAGCGTCGGTTGGCCACCAGCTTCAGCGCAACAAAGAGGGAAGGCTGCTGCTGCGCTTCGGCGACTATATCGGCAAGTTCTACACCCATGTGATCTTTGCCTCGAACAGGATCATCGAAAAGAACCCCGACCTGGTGAAGAAATTTGTGCAGGGGTGGAGCGACACCGTGAAATATATGAAAGAGAACAAGGCCGACGCCGTGCGCTTTGCCAAGGAGATTACCGGCTACGACGATGATATCCAGAGCGATGAATACGACGATGTCATGCCGATGATGTCGGTTGATATGAAATTCGACAAGGAGTCTTCGGACGTCGTCGCGGAGTCCCTGATTGATCTGCAGATTTCGAAGGAGAAGCTGGACCTGTCCAAGTTCTATACACAACGCTTCCTTCCCGCCGTCAACTAGCAACTGGCAAGTATCTGCCCAAGAAGAGAAACAACTCTGATGAGTTCTCCGCAGGCCTTGTCGGCATCTGATATGCCGCTTGCGACAAGAAATGGCTCTGATGTGGCAGAAGCCTTGATATCGGCGAGGAACATCAGCCATGTCTTCGCCGCTCACGGCACCGGAAAAGATCTGCTGGCGCTCGACAAGGTCAGCGTTGACATCCGGCGTGGCGAGATGGTTGCCTTCATCGGGCCAAGCGGCTGCGGTAAGAGCACCCTGCTGAATGTCATCGGCGGCCTGATCAATCCAACCAGAGGCGCCGCGTTTATCGACAATGTTCAGGTGAAGGGACCTGCGCCGAAGAAGGTTGCCTGCATCTTTCAAGAGGGCGCACTGCTGCCCTGGGCTACCGTTCTCGACAACGTCAAGGTCGGGCTCGAATTTCAGGGCGTCGCATCGAGCGAACGGCCGCCGCGCGCGGAGAAAGCCCTCGCCGCCGTCGGTCTTACGTCATTTGCCAAGCACTATCCGCATCAACTCTCTGGCGGCATGAAGCAGCGGGTTGCGCTTGCGCGGGCACTGAGCCTGGAAACCGACGTGCTTCTGATGGATGAGCCGTTTGCCGCCCTCGATGAGCAGACGCGGATGGTTTTCGGTGAAGATCTGTCGCGGATGTTATCCAAAACAAACAAGACCATCCTGCTCGTTACCCACAGCCTGGCGGAAGCGGTGTTCCTGTCGGACCGCATCTTCGTGTTCACCGCCCGGCCGGGATCCATCAAGGAAACAATGATCGTCGATCAGCCGCATCCCCGGAAGCCGCAATTCGTAACCTCTGAGGCTTTCAACCGCACGCGCAACCGCCTTTATGAAGCGCTGCGCGAAGAGGTGCTGAAGGCGATGGATGAGGCTGGGGTTCCGAGGTAGCGAGGCTGACAGGAATGACTACGCTCGCCCATCGAGACAAGGCACGCAGTCTTCAAGACTTGGCGATCAAGGCCGGCTTCATCCTCGCGTTCCTGCTAGCTTGGCACCTTGTCACCACTCAGGGACTGGTGAGCCCGTTGTTTCTGCCGCAGCCCGGCGAGACGTTCCGGACATTCATCGAGATCATCGCTTCAGGCGAAGCGTTTGATGATCTGTCAACGACGTTGTTTGAACTGTCGATCGCCTTTCTGCTTGCCGCGACGCTGGGCACGATCATTGGTTATCTTGTCAGCACTCACGTTTATTCAATCCGTGTGTTTGAGCCGATCTTCGCCGGGCTGTATGCGATCCCGGTCATCATCTTCTACCCGCTAAATGTTCTTTTCTTCGGGCTCGGGGTCGAATCCAAGATTGTGCATGGTGCGCTGTTCGGCTTCTTTCCGGTTGTTCTGAATACGATCCAGGGATTCGCTCACGTTGATCCCGCGTTGGTCAGACTGGCCTATTCCCTTGGCGCGTCGCGCCGACAGATGGTGACCCGCATTCTGTTTCCGGCTGCATTGCCGGCAATGCTGACCGGCTACCGCATGGGCTTCACGCTGACGTTTCTGGCCATTATAGGAGCAGAGACCATTGCATCATTCGCAGGGCTTGGGCACCGCATCGTTTGGTATGCCGAAGCGCTCGACATGCCGATGATGTTTGCTTACATCCTGTTCGTTGTACTCGTTGCCGCGCTGATGAACCTGCTCGTGTCGACGGTGGAATCCTGGATGTCGATGGAGGACAAATAGCGTTGGGAAAAGCGCCGCCTTGGGTATCCGTTACTCGGTTCCTTCTGGTGCTGCTTCTGCTTGCT
>JASHRR010000216.1 GCA_030037185.1 Xanthobacteraceae bacterium
ATGACTGCCATTCCTGCTATTGCACACCACTCTTTTGCTATGTTCGATGCCGAAAAAACCAAGGTCCTTGACGGCACCATCAAGGAATTCCAGTGGACCAATCCGCACAGCTGGATCCTGATGACGGTCGACAATGACAAAGGTCAGGCCGAGCAATGGGCGATCGAAATGGGCGGACCTGCCGGCTTGGCACGACAGGGCTGGGTTCCCAAGACCCTTACGCCTGGTATGAAAGTAAAGACGGTGATTCATCCGCTTCGCGACGGCAATAACGGCGGGCAGTTCATGGCCATCACGCTTCCGGACGGAAAAGTGATGGGCAATCCGAATGCGGCGCCGAGCGCCAATGCCGGCGGTGGTGGCCCGACCAACTAGTATACTCAGGGTTTGCGGATTTTGCCGGTCGCCAGCAGCGGCCTGCTCGCAAGAGCAGGCCGCTGCGCGCGGTTGCCGAGAGGATGTTGCGGTGGACGCGCGATGCGGGTGTGCGTCGCGCGGTGATTAGTGTTGAACTGTTCATACCCCCTCCCCTTCCTTCCCGTACGCGGGGGCGAGGGCGGGGGTCATCGCAACAGGCGCGAAGGTAGCTGATGTCGAGACGTGCATTTCGTGGCGCCCCTAGGGTTGGCGCGCGTATGATGTGGTTGTTTGCCACTCTGGTTTGCGTCATTGCGGCGCCAAGACTGGCAACGGCGGGACCTGCCGGGCCAGCACCCAGCGCCGACACTGCGAAAATCCCAAACTTTTCCACCGACAGTCTGACCGGCTGGCAGCTTTCCGACGACGAATTCATCCCGCCGCCGAGCGGCCCTGGCCCGATCGTTTCCGATCCGGCCCATCCATACATTAGCTTCTACCGATTTCCCCGTAATCCGAGGCCATCGTTTCGGGTCGCAGACCTGAGCAATCCCATCCTGCAACCCTGGGCAAGAGAGCGCCTGCGCAAGGTCAATGAACGGTCGCTGTCAGGCAAAGTCGTGGCGATCCCCAAGGAGAGGTGCTGGCCGGTCGGCGTACCGGCTTTTCTGCTGCTGCCCGCTACACCGGTGTATTTTCTGCAAACGCCGAAAGAGGTGTGGATGATCTGGATGCAGAACCATCAGGTACGTCGCGTCTACCTGGATGCACCGCATTCGGCGAGCGTTACGCCGTCATGGTATGGCGAGTCGGTCGGGCACTACGAGGGTGATGCGCTCGTCGTCGACACGATCGGACTCTCCGATAAATCCTACGTCGATAACTATCAGACGCCGCACACAGATCAGTTGCACGTGATCGAGCGCTTCCACATCGTGGACGGCGGCAAGACGCTTGAGGTCAACGTCCATGTCGAAGACCCTGGCGCCTTCACGACGCCATGGAACGCGATCCAGCGTTACCGGCGCACAAACAGCGGTCCGCTGAGCGAAGTCGTCTGCGCGGAAAACAACGACGACCATTTCCACCACGGGCTGGAGCCTATGCCGCAGGCGGACAAGCCTGATTTCTAGGCCGTTCCTATTCTACTCACAAAGACCCCCGTATGCGCCCGATCGCCATTGCCTTCGCCTTGTGTTTCGCCTGCGGCCCTGCCGCCGCTCAGGGCTGGAAGGAATACGCCTATCCGGCCGACTTTTTCTCAGTCGCGTTTCCGACCGAGCCCGCGGTCGAGACCACCATCTACCAGGCCGCCGATGGTCGCCGGGCCGAAGCGCGCGTCTACTCGGTGTCGCATGACGGCGGCCTGTTCAGGATGACGGTCGCCGACTTGGCCGATCCCGCCATGCAGGAAAGCGCAGTGCTCGACCACGCGGTCAGGATGCTGTCGCAAGGAAGCGAGATCAAGCTCGACATCCCGCACCGCATCAGCCGCGTTTATGGCCGCCAGTTGAGCATCGCGGCGCCAGACGGCCGCTATTCGTCAGTCGCGGTATTTTATCACAAAGGGCGGCTCTATCAGATCGAGGGAACGGCGCTTCCCGGCGCAACCAATGCGACATCCGACGCCATCCGGTTCCAGCAATCGCTCGCCTTCACCGACGATTCGACAAACCGCTGAGGCTGTGACTCTTTCACCAGTCTCGACCATGGCGACCTAGCACCGGGGCGAGCGACAAGCCATCAGCGCGTTCCCGCGGCGAGCCCGGCATTGGCCGCGCGGAGCCCGTGATCCCGCCAAGGCGGAACCGTTGGCTCAAGCCCCACCCTGCAAAGGAGAGCATCGATGTCCGAACCTATGACGGCGAGGCACAAGCGCGGCGGCATGTATTTTGAGGACTTTGCCGAGGGTCAGCTCTTCGAACACCGCTACTACCGCACCGTGACCCAGATGGACAACATGTTGTTTTCCAACATGACGCTCAATCCGCAGCCGCTGCACATCGACCGGCATTTTTGCGAGCAGGAAACCGAGTGGGGCCAGCCGTTGATGAACTCGCTGTTCACGCTGGGCCTGATGATCGGCATGTCGGTGTCGGACCTCACCACCGGTACCACCATCGCCAATCTCGGCATGAACGAGGTGCGCTTCCCCCATCCGGTGTTCGAGGGCGACACCCTTCATGCCACCACCGAGGTGGCCGGCAAGCGCGCCTCCAAATCACGCGCCGGCGCCGGTATCGTCGAGCTGATCCACCGCTGCTACAATCAAAACGATAAGCTCGTCGGTGAATGTCGGCGCAGCGCCTTTATTCGGATGCGGCCGGCCTGATGCGGTCGCTGCTGTTCGTTCCGGCGGACTCGCCCAACAAGCTCAGCAAGGCGCTCGGCAGCGGCGCTGATGCTGTCATCCTCGATTTGGAGGATGCCGTCGCGCCGCAACGCAAAGAAGCAGCGCGCGCAGGCGCAGCCGCCTTCCTGGCGCAGACGCTGCCCCTGCCACGGCGCCCTCGTCTCATCGTGCGCATCAACGGGCTGGCCACCGGGCTCGTCGACGCCGATCTCGATGCGGTTGTACCGGCACGCCCGGACGCCATCATGCTGCCCAAGGCGCAAGGCGGCGCTTCGGTGGTTCATGTCGACGCCAAGCTTTGCGCACGCGAGGCGCTTTACGGGCTCGCCGACGGCGCAATCCAGATCGTGGCGATCGCCACCGAGACCGCCTTGGCGCTGTTTGCTGCCGGGACTTACCGGAGCGCCAGCGCGCGTCTCACCGCCCTCACCTGGGGGGCCGAGGACCTCTCGGCTGAACTCGGCGCCGAGGCGAGCCGCGATGCGCAAGGCAAATTTCTCGATCCCTACCGGCTCGCCCGCGCCCTCTGCCTCGCCGCCGCGGCTGCAGCCGACGTGCCGGCGCTGGATACGGTCTACGTGGACTTTCGCAACCAAGCGGGCCTGCGCCGCGAGTGCGAGGAAGCGCGGCGCGACGGGTTCATCGGCAAGATGGCGATCCACCCGGGACAGGTCGCAACCATCAACGACGTGTTCACGCCGGCACCGGCCGCGATCGCCCGGGCGCAGGCGATCGTCGCCGCGTTCGCGGCGAGCCCCGGCGCCGGGGTGATCGGCATCGACGGGGTGATGTATGACCGCCCGCATCTCGCAAAAGCGCAACGGCTCTTGGCGCGCGCCAGGGCGGCGGGGGCGATTCCATGAACGCCACAGGCGCTCCCCATGACGCGTCTCGCGGGCAGCAAAGGCTCGGCGCGACGCCAGCTACTCGCCATACACCTTCGCAGGATCGAACACCCGTTCGTCATCTCGAAACGCGAGCGTTGGCGGCGCATCGGGCCCGTTGCGCACGACGGCGCGGTAGAAGCACGACCGCCGCCCGGTATGACAGGCGCCGCCGGCAGCATCGACCTTGAGCCACAGCACGTCCTGGTCGCAGTCAACGCGTATCTCGGCGACCCGCATCACGTGGCCGGAGGTCTCGCCTTTCTTCCAAAGCCTCTCGCGCGAGCGGCTGTAAAACCACGCTTGGCCGGTCGAGATCGTCCGTTCCAGGGCCTGCGCATTCATGTATGCGACCAGCAACAGCGCGCCGGTTTCGACATCGGTGACGACACAGGCGATCAGGCCGAGGGCATCGAATTTCGGTGCGAAGTTCTGCCCCTCCTCGATCTCTTGCCCGGAGCCCCGCGGCGACAAAGGCGGTGAGGCGAGGGGACTCGTCACCGCCCGGCATCCCGCACCAGCGAAACGAACCGGACCTGCAGAGCAGGATCGTCACGAAACAGGCCGATGAACTTGGTGGTGACGGTGGACGAGCCGTGTTTCTCGACGCCGCGCAGCGACATGCAGGTATGCTCGGCCTCCACCATCACGGCAACGCCGCGCGGCTTGAGCACCTCGCTGATTGCCGATGCCACCTGAGAGGTCAGATGCTCCTGGGTCTGCAGGCGGCGCGCATAGACGTCGATCAGGCGGGCGAGCTTCGAGAGCCCCACAACCTTCGCGACCGGAATGTAGGCAACATGCGCCTGGCCGTGGAAGGGCATCATATGGTGCTCGCAGCTGGAATGAAACGAGATGTTCCTCACCAGAACGAACTCGTCATAGTCGCCCATTTCGCTGAACGTGCGGTCGAGCACATCGACTGGGGACTCGCGATAGCCGCTGTAGAGCTCCTCAAAAGCGGAGACGACGCGCTTTGGCGTGTCGATGAGGCCCTCCCGCGCCGGGTCGTCACCGATATAGGCGAGCAGCGTGCGCACCGCAGCCTCAGCCTCGCTGCGCGATGGGCGCGCTACCACGCGTCCGCGCGCATCGTGAATGTCGACGGGTACCGGCGTAACGAGAGACTTCTTAAGGGCGGTGTCCATGACGATCGCTCCGTTCGACCGGAACCGCGGCAAGCCGGGCCCCGGAGGTGTCACCGTCGCGTCGTCCACGGCCCTGGGCGGTACTCAAGGCGTTGCGGGACGCCGCAGTTCCCCCCGTCGCCCCGCGCCTGCGGGAAGGTAGGGGTCTTTTCATATACATGAAAATGGGCAGGCACCGGAAGA
>JASHRR010000217.1 GCA_030037185.1 Xanthobacteraceae bacterium
CAATCGGTGCCGCTACAAAGGCGACCGTGGAATGAAGCGCTGGATCGGCCTGGGCGTCATCGCCGACACCCTCATCAACATCGGTTGCGGGATGGCACAAGCGGCGGTGGAGGCTTAACAAGTTCTGCCACCACCAGACGATTTCAAGCCCGCCGGTCACTGTCGGCGGGCTTTGCTTTGCGCGGCGCTATTTGACCTCAACGACGAAAAACTGAATTTTGCGCCGGAAAGTAGCTATGTTCGCTGGGTCGTGCGTGCGTTTTCAGCCCATCCCCCACCGCCGCCGTGACGTCGAAGGTGTTCGTCGTCGAACGGGTTTCACGTGATCAGATTATGCTGCACGGTCGGCCTTTCATTAGACGGTCTCGCACGGGCCAATTCGGGAAGGTCTTTACGTTCGCATCAAAACGTGGGGTCGCACTGCAGGGGGGTCGTAATCAGCGCAGGTCCGGTTCACGACGCTTGGCGTGCCCGCGCTGAAAGGCTCTCTTTCCACAATGGCAAGAATGGGGATCAGTTTCGCCGATGACCACGAACACCACAGTTTATGCGCCCGTGCACATGCTCCCGGAGCGTGGGCACCTCGAACGGCTTGCTCCCGGCGCGACGATCAAACGCGACGCGGAGGCCGCTCGCATTATCCTATCGTGGCCCGATCTGCGCGTGATCCTTTCACGCATGCCCGATGCGGCGATGGGGCGGCACCTGCACTGGTTGCAGGGGTTCGTGCGAAGTAAGGGCGGCGGAGAGGCACTCGCGACGCGGACGCTTTCCGTCTACGGATTCGTCGTCGAACCGCAGTTCGACCGCGAGGGCCGCGCCATGCGGTTGGCCGATGGCCTCACTGCGGCGACGGACGGGCTCTGCCTGCTCGCAGATGGAAAGCTGTATGATGCCGCCGGGCGTGAGCTTGCTCGACGGGCCGCCGGTTTTGGGCCTGCCCGCGGCGGATCGCGTCGCCGCACGCGCCCTCGTCTGCTTGCACTCTCGATGAGGGGGCTCCTCGACGAGGACGCCGGGAAGCCCGACGAAGGGCAGCCGAAGGCGCTCAAGTCTTGCTTTTCGCTCTTGGAGCGCGCGCCCTTCCCTCGCTTCGAAGGATTTCTTGTGCGGCGTACTCGTGAAAAGGAGGTGCCGCACCATCGGATCTTCAGATCGTGAGCTCGATTGCTCGTGAGCGCCATCGCACCGCGAACTGGCTCATCGTGCACGCGACGTATTCCCGGGTGATCACTCCAACCTGAGCGCTATGCCTGGTTTAGCCTCGACTTAGAAGAACCGCCTCCAGGCGTAGAAAACGATCTATCAAATGGTTGTACCGAAGCCATTTGAAGGGCGGGATGCTCGGCCGCGACTACTTCGTACCCGAAGGATAGAAGCCCGGCGGCATCGCGGCAGAGTCAGTCAGCCGACACGCTCTCGTAGGACAGTGCCGCTTGTGTTTTTGGCGAGATAAAGGTTCGATATTTCTCGCCACAATTTTCAGTAGCGCGCCAATAACGGACCGCGGCAACGTGTATAAAGCGGACCAGGAAGGCGCGGCTGCGGCGCACCGTTGGCCGGTCCGCCGCTGCAACTGGTGAGTTTTATTACCTTGGCGCGCATCAAATGACGCCGAGCATTTCGGCGATCACACGCAACTCTTCGGGCGACCGATTGCCAAGAATGGCCTTGGCGACCCGCGCCGCAGACCGATTGCTGGAGGATTGCGATTGCGCGACGGCGGCGAGGACCAATACGATCGGGTCCGTGCCAATCAGTTCGGCGAAAGCAATGACCTCCGGCCGTTCCGCCTCAGATTTGATAACTGCAGCGTCTCGCAGATCGAGCCCGGAGAGATCGCCGGCAAGCAGCCGGTTTGGCGAGATGTCCCAGTCAATCCTCACAATCTTCAGGCCGGCGTCCGACGAGGGAGGAGCGCTGTTGTCGAACCTAAATTGACGAACAACCGGCTGACGGCACTCGTAGTATTGCGCGCGAGACGCATCCGCGGAATAGCTGGCCATGACAGGGGTTGAGGCAGCGCGGCACAGCCCCATGGGGGCCGCGCCGGCCACGGCTGGTGCCGGTAACGCAATTTTGCGATTCGCCGGGACGCCCGCCTGAACCTCCCCCGCCTCATCGACCAGCACCAGGCTCGTCAGATGAGTCACGAGCCCTTCCGCTTGCGCCAGCACCGCAGCGTGCTCCTTTCCGAGAGAAGGGAGCGCCAGGCTCGCCGCCATGGCGGCAACGCTGCGATGGCACGTGACATCGACGGCCGGCACAGTCATGCGTCGCCATTCTGCCTCCAGAACCGCATTCCCGCGAACGACGCGGACGCGATCAAGTGAAGCGCCGGCCGGACCGGGCTGCTCGGACGGCGCGCGGAGCGCGCCAATGGCGGTGGCCAGCAATTCCGCGATGTTATCGCCAGTGGCAACGAAGATATCGCCGCCCGACAGGGCCGCGAGGTGCCCAACGTTGGCTTCGAGGCTGTCCTCGCCGACGAGCACCACGGTGATGCGGCGGCCTTTCTGTGCCAGCGCGTGAACATCGAGCGCATAGCTTCGACCGTCGGTGATCAGCAGGACATCGCGTGCGTCGGAGCCGGCCATCGTGCCAGACAGAGCCGCCCCGATCTCCGTGCCGCCGCCAGGGCCGCGCAGGCGTGCAATCCGGGAAAGAAGCCTTTGGCGTCCGTCCTTGCGGCGCGAACCGGGATCACGCGACGAGCCGACATGCTTGAACTGATTATCGAACTCCCACAGATCGATGATGTCGGCTTCACCCAGGCTCTGGGCGATATCTGTCAGACCGCGCACGACCGCGTCGTGCTTGGTGATCGCGCCGGTCTGGCTTGAACAAGCGACACCCATCGATCCCGACCGATCAACGACAACGGCGACGTTCAGCGCTCCGTTGCCGCCTCGATGGGGTGAGACGCGCAGGGTGACTTCGCGGCCATCGGCGGCCACGCCGCGCAGCTCCTGGTCTGCCGCGTTCGTCACGAAAAGATCGATGGGAGCGTTGAGGGCAACGCGGGGGCGGCCTTCGTCAAGGCGGGCGGCGTTGATTTCGACGACGCCATTCTTGCAGCGGACGAGCAGATCCGCGGTCTGCACGGCACCTCCGGTGAGCAGGTCGTCGGAGTCGGGAAGCCCGGACCGGCCGTAAATGTCCCCGACGGTCAGTGGAATGCGCACCTGTCCGCGATCGCCGACAAAGCTGAGCGCGGACACCCACGTCGAGGTCACCTCGATCACTCTTCCCGGACCGAGATGGGCGACCGACAGCATATGGACGCCGCGCGGGACTTCCTCGTGCAGGACCGCCGTTTTGCCGCGCTCAATGGCGTCTTCGTACTTTTCACGCGCCTCGGTGCGCCGCTGCGCGCGGGCCTTCGCGACGCGGCCATCGATGCGCGCCTCCAGGTCGAACAGCACGGCATGCACGGGAATAGGAAAGGTAATCGTCGCTTCAATGCTTGAGAGTTCATCGTTGCGAAAAACCCGTTTCGTCACCACGGTTACAAGGCCGCCGTCGATGTCCACGTCGAAACGCGTGGAAACGAGGGGGATCGGACGCCCTGCTCCCGTGAATCCGCCTGCCGTAAAGGCCTTGAGGGGATCAATCATCGTTGGCATTGCGATCGGCATGGGCAGGTTCCTCCAAAAGCTCAGTCAGAAGACATCGAATGGTATCGATAACGGGCTCGACCGGTGTACCCGAGCCGAGAAGGTTCGGATCGACGACAAGCGTCAATCCGGGCGCTACCGGGAATGGAGCGCCTTGACGCGTTTGAAGGAGCAGTCTGATCGCGGCGGGTGGAAAACCGAGGTCACGCAGGCGCGTGTACCTGGTGATCGCAGCGACGTGGCCCTCGGTGTAGTCGGCATTCGACCGCCCACCGCGGGGAGGGGGGATGAAGCCTTCTGCGACGAGGTACCTAACCTGGCGCTCCGCCAAACCCGTACGGGCCGTGAGCTCGCGAATATTCATGCCCACCCCTTTCGACAAAACATATGTCGTAAAGGTTGCCCGGCGTCAACTCATTTCTACAATTATTTTGTCGAAAGGGTCACAGGGGGTTGCCCTACGCCTCGTGAGTCCCCTGATGACACCGCACACCGCAGCACGGCGGATTGACGGGCAAGTTCGCGTATCGAGGCCCACAAAAGCCCTAACGCTCCAAGCGCATTTATCCAGGATCAGGAGAGCTGTGCGTCTAAGCTCATCTAGCCGCGATAGTCTCGCCCGCACGCTTGAGGTCGACGGCGGCAGATCTTCCATCGCACGCGCGCCCGGAGACTGGAGGAGGCCGTCTGCGCGGCAAACAATTTCGCCTTCGAATGGGACGTGGCCATCGCTGAAATCGCGAAGGTTCGATACGCCGCCGGCAGCGACTTTCACGCACTTCGATCGACCCGAGAACTTGCAGGCGTGGGCAAACGGCGCGCTCTTTGCGCCGCAGCCACGCCGTGCCCAGTGATGGGCAGGCTTGTCTTTGCCCTCCGGGCGAACGCTAACTGAGCTACGGTTCAAGCGAGGCGATATAGGCGGAGATCGCGACGATGTCGTCGTTGGTAAGCTTCTCGACCACGCCCTTCATCAACACGGCCCAGGTGCCAGCGCGCTCGCCGGTCGCCATGAGGTGGAGCTGCCGCGCAATGTTTACGGGCGACTGACCCGCGAGGCCCGGCACCTCGCCGAGGCCATTGAGCGCCAGGCCGTGACAGATGGTGCACGGCGTCGTCTTGCCATCGCCACCGCTTGCAACCAGAAACTGGCCTTTCGCAAGGCTGCCGGGCGGGGCATAGGCGACGAAACCGGACTTCGGATCACGCAGTTCGACGCGCTCGGGGCTCTCGGGAATTTCGATGACCCGGGAGGCGATCGGCTCAATGCCGCCTGCCGGCAACGGCATGCGCCTCGTGCCCAGGAAATACGTCTTGGGCACTGTGTCCGCTTCGATCACGCGGGTCCAGCGCTTGACCGGAAGCGCGGCAAAATAGTCAGCCGCCGCCTTCATCTCGTCCGCGGTCATCGCGCGGGAAAACGTCAGCATGTTGGCTGCACCCTTCCGCGCGCCGCTCGCGAACTCGGCAAGCTGACGCACGATATAGCCGGAGGGCGCGCCGGCGAGGCGAGAATTCTCCGGGTGACCCATCCCGGTAGAAAGGTGACAGCTCACGCAGGCACGCACCTGCGATCCTTTGCCGTGCGCCACGATCGTCGGCGCAGGCGGATGCTCGTCGGGAAACCAATCGGGCGGGTCGTTGAAGGAGTCGATCTGCGAGCGCGTATAGCTGCGGGTGCTGCCCGGCACGCGCTGAAGCTCGCCCGTCTCCGGCGGCCGGGGGGCGCCGGTCACCCCGGGCGGTGGAAATGCCCAATCCGGCCGCTCAGCAGCGGCAAGTGTGCCCGGCACCAATGCAAGGGCGATTGTCAAACACAGCATCCTCATGGTCATGCTTTCCCGAAAGCCCGTCGCGAGCAGCGCGGGCGGCGTTTTCCCTGCCGGATGATATCATGGAACAGCCTCTAACACCCCTCGCAGCACCCGATGGGAGGACGCGACGATTCAAGGACGCCCCTGGTGGCGCTCTCGCTGACGCCCCGATGCGCTGGCGCCAATGGCGGAGCTGCCGATGCTCGAGATCGTCTCATCAATACAGATGATCTGCGACCTCACCCTCGGCGTCGGCAAGGCCGCCCATGATTGTTATTACTCCAGGAGATCAGACTCCCTGAGAAAGCGACGCCTGCCGGCTACATCGACGCTCTTGCTCTTGCGGTTCCGCGACCGCGGTCCGCCATCGGCGAACGCCACTGCATCGCCTTGCAGGACGGCTGGCGGATCGCCGCGCACCAGCGGAATTCCAAGTGCGGTGATGAAGGCTCCGATGGCACCTGCCGCGAACCGGCCGACGAGCGAATCCAATGACCGAAAGCAAAGCTGGAAAGCACAAAGCTACCCGAGCAGTTTCCTGCAGGCGAAACCGCAGCCCGCCGCTTGCGGTGGCGACAAGCGTAATTCAGACCAACGTCCTCAGGGCCTAGCGCTCGCCGCCCACATTCCCGCGAACCCGACCAGCTGGATCGGATCAAACCCATCTGCATCGAGAAAAGTTGAAATCGTACCATCCAGGTAGAGAGCGTCCGGGCAATGCAATTGATCCCGGAAAAAAACCGCGAAATCGTAAAAGTCGACCCTGGCTTCCGACAATGCGAAGACCACATGGCCGGCACTGTTCACGCCGACTCCACTTCTGATTTTCACGCTGGGCGAATTGCTGTCGAACTTGCCGTTGATGATACCCTTGCGCAGAAGCAGCGGACCGCTTTGGGCTGCTTCCAACACCCCCGCAGGGCGGGCGGCGGCGTATTCACCGGTTTCCATCACCTGCGCACCCTTGGCGGTGATAAAGAACACGCCGTTCGGCCGCATGTAGAAATTGCCGGTGGAAGCGTGCGATTTGTTGAGCGGGACAAGGGTTTTGCCGCGCTCGACTTCAAGGCCGAGAGGCTTGAAATCGGTGGAATAGATTCCAGAGTTGGTGGCGAACAAGAAGGTAGCTCCGAGCGCGCTCTGCACGGCCGCAAGGGTCGAGTAGAGCGTGCCATCGGCTTTTTTCCAATACAATCTCAGATCGACTCTTTGCAAATCGACGTCGGCGGTTTGATAGGCGACCCCGCCGGCCGTGACCCGCGCGCGCGCAACTGGTCCGTCGGCCTGGCCCGCCGGAAAGCGCCTTGAAGGCGTCGCCGCCGCGCTCACCGCCACCATCAAGGTCAAAATCAAGAGTCCAATTCGGATCATCTCGCTCCACTCGTCTTTTCTAAATAGTAATCCTATGAGCCGCTATAGATAGCTCAACCAGGCCCCGTTCGAGTCCACATCCGCGTAGCCCGCCGCCGATCATGCCGAGACTGCCGGCCTAGTTCACCGCAGCCGGCGAGCCGGCCAGCGGAAATATCGCCATCGGCGCCAGCAAGACCGGATACCTGCAAGTTTTTCGGCCGGGCGCGTCCGCGCGGCGCGGTCTTTCTCCCGCCCGGCCTGTGCGAGAGCGTTGCCTTTTGCGGCGGGCCGGTCTCGCACGTCCGGACGGGGGGGCAAGCGGGCCACGCCGTCGTTCGGTGATGAGGCCGACGTTCGTGAGAGAGGCGAATTGCTGCCAGATCGCCGCAAATTCTTCCGGGCTAGCTGCAGCCATGAGAATCAGCTCCAGCCGGCACTTATACCACACTTGCGGGCGAGGTCGCGGCTCGCGCCGGCCAACAGACCGAAGTCCGCCTGCACCAGTGCCTTGCCTTTACCGTGCCGTGCTTCGCCTTGCCGCGGCTAGCGTCGGCGGCGACAGTGTTGTTTGCTAACCCGGTGAGGTGGGGATCGACACAGCCGTGACTAGCGTGATTGAACGGGTGATTGGGATCAGCGGGCCGTCGAGATCGATGTCACGGCGATAGTCGCGCAGCTCGATCTGCCGCTCAGCTGACCGATGGCACGGCAAGCACTGCAGCTTTCCAGTGACGAACGCGGCGCGCGCTCCAAAACAAACTCGCACAGCGGTTGCTGTCTCAGCTGCGGCTTGCGCAACCGCTGCCGGCGCGGTCTTGGAGAAGTCGCCCCACGCAACCGGATTGCAACCCGGTCAGCTGAAGCCCTGGCAGCGAAGGGCTTTGGTCTGCGCCGTCGGTGCCATCGCGAGACTCATGGCCAACGCCCGCCGACGCGATGCGTCGTCTTGTGCCCAGTACAATCTCCGGCGGCGCCAGAATGGCTGCCACAATGCTGACCTGTCCGGCCGCGGCGCACAAGGGGCACCTGTTCGGCTTATCTCCGCGCGGGCGAGGAGGTGCTCGGATCTGCGGCATCCTCGACGCCATTGCGAAGGGGAAGCCGATTCGAGGAGATCGAGGTCAGCGGCGCGCGCGGGAGGTGCCCGTTGACCCACTCGGGGCGGTCATTTTCGAGCCCCCGTTTGCTACTCGTCGGGTTATTTTGCGCGCGACCAAACCAGCTCGGCGCCCGTGAACTCCGCGGAAGCAGCAAAAGGCACCGAGGTGGTCCAGCCCAGGTTGTCAGCGTTGACGAACTCGACGGTTCCGCTCTGCGTCGTCCCGCGCCAGTTGGCGAGCGAACTCTGTTCGACTCGCAACGTCAGGATCTTTCCGGCATCGTCGAGCGTGTAGCTGCCGGAGTAGCTGAGCGCCGGATGGCCGCTCGAATTCGGCGTGACCTCCACCGCATACTTTCCGTCGGCGCCGAACCTGGCGGTGCCGTTGGGAAGAACACCGAAGCCGGGCACTGCGGTGCGGTCGCTGCGGACATTGTCCGCGATCAGCAATTTCCAGCTGCCCACGATGAGATTTTTTTCAGATTTCTGCTGAGCTTGGGCGGTGCTCATCAATGTGATGAGCGCCACGACTGCCAATCCGCACGAATGCAACATGCTGCGTCGATGCATGACTTCCTCCTCTGTTTCGTCCGCAATGGCTATATCTTTCGCCATTGAGTCCGAGATGTGGTTTTTTACCTCAGGTCATCCCTCTTGAAAAATGATCGGGGCCGTCTAATTCACGGTTACCCGCGCGGGTACCAAAACGTCCGTTGGATCTTGTGTCGAACAGGGCATTCGACGGCGTGTATCCATGTTGCTCTCATAAACCAAGCCTGGCACGTCTGGCGCGCTACCCGCAGGTGACGGCCTGACGGAACTGGCAGGCATGTTCGTAGCGAACAACGGGAGGACCACCATGAAAATTGACTTGTTGACCAGATCCGTCGCCATTAACATGGCCATTGGCGCCATGGCGTTCGCTCTATTCGCGAACAGCTCCGCTTCGGCAGCCGACATCCCGGTTGACAGTTTGAAA
>JASHRR010000218.1 GCA_030037185.1 Xanthobacteraceae bacterium
GCGCGTTGAAAGCCTGCATGTCGCCAGCGAGCCGCGCCTGCTCGGCCGCCATCTGACAGGCCCATCCGAGCTGTCCGGACAATTGCAACGCATTGCCCTCGAGAACCCAGTCATCGCGAACCGTCCACGCCGCCATCGCGGGTGCAATCGCATCGGGCTGCTTGGTTCCGGCGCGCCTCGCCCCCGCCATGGCCAAGAACTGATTGATGCCCTGATAGCTGAAGCCATAGGTCCCGACCCGTCCATCGGCGCCGGAGAGATCGGCCGCCCATGCCAGTGTCGCGGCGCCGTCCTCGGCGTCGTCGGCAAGCACGTGAAAACGGCCAGTGCTGTCGCCGCGCCCGCGCACGTCCTGGATGAGCACGACGTAGCCGTGAGCAGCAAACCATGTGGGATGCGCGTGGACCACCGTCGACGCGATGCGCCGCCCGTAGGGCTGGCGCATCAACAGAACCGGAAAGCGTCCGGGCACATCTGGACGATAGATGTCTGCTACCAGCTCGGCGCCGCCGGACAAGCGAAGGCTGGCGCGCTCAGGCACGCATATCGGCAACAACCGCTCAGTCATGCCCGGACGGTCGCCTGCCGAGCCGCTCCAGCGGAAACTGCACGACCTCCCTGATCAGCTGCATCAACGCCTCTGCGGCCCGCTCTACCAGGACGGCACCACGGCGGGCGTCCGCCGACGCGGCATTGCCGCAGGCGCCCGACGGCTCCAGGTCCTGCGCCTGCCATCCGAAGCCGACGGCGCCTTCCGGCGTCAGCAGGCTCCCTTCCCGCTCCATCAGCAGCGACAGCGGCGCGAAATTCTTGGCAAGCCCCATATCGACCAGATCGGGGCGCAGATGCAGCATGATGCTCGTCTCGACCTCGCCGCCATGGATGCCGTGCTTGAGTTCGCTCGCCGCGAACAGGTCGGACTTATCGATTGTCCGCGACCACATGCAATCCACCGCCAACATGCCGAGCTTGACGCGCAGCTCGCGACAGACAATTTGCGCAATCTGCGGCTGGCCGCCATGAGAGTTGAAGAAGATGATCTTGCGGCAGCCGGCGCGGTGCACGCTCTCGCCGAGTTCGAACCAGACTCTTGTCAGCGTGTCGTAGGAGAGCGTGAGCGTGCCGGGAAACGCCGCATGCTCGTCCGACTTGCCGACCGGCATCATCGGCAGAACGAGCGCCGGCAGTTCATCCGTCATCAGCGCGACCGCACGCTCGAGGATTGCCGCATTGATGGCAGCATCTACCCGAACCGGCAGATGCGGACCGTGCTGCTCGACCGCGCCCACCGGCTGCACCGCCACGATGCGGCTCATCTCAAGCCCGGCGAACATGCGGGTCGAATAGTCCCACCAGAAGTGCGACTTGAGCTTCACGGCGACGCCTGCGTGGTGACATCTGAGAGAGGGGGCGACACCTTATTCGCGAGATCGGCTTTGGAAATCTTTCCGGTGGGCGTCATCGGCAGCTCGGGGACCACGCGGATCTCCAGCGGCGCGAGATCATAGGCCAGCTTTGCCGCCAGAGCCCGCTTGAGGGCCGACTCATCCACGGCCGCGCCCGCGTCGATCGTGATAAAGGCAACCGGGTGCGTGCCGCCGGCCGGGTCCTTGACAGCGATCAACGCCGCCTGACGCACGCCCGGCTGACCACACAGCTCCTCTTCGATATCGCGCGGATACCACGCCGTATCGCCAACATGGATCAGCTCGCTCTTGCGGCTGCGCAGCGTAATGGCACCGTCATGGTCGATCAGGCCGAGATCGCCGGTGCGCGACCAGCCGCCGCGCGTGGCCGCCGCGGTGTTGTCGGGTCGGCCCCAATAGCCGCACATGAACCCGCCGCGCAGCACGATGTCGCCGATCTCCCCGAGCGGCAGCGGCCGATCGTCGGGAGCGAAGATTCGCACTTCCTTGTCAGGCAGGGGCGGGCCGATCCGCGCCAGCTCTGCGTCGGTTTGCGCGAGGTCGGGATAGCCCAGCGCCACAAAGCCGCCAAGCTCGCTTTGCCCGTAGCTTTCCACCACCGGAATCGACAACGCGTCGCGCCATGCGCGCTTCAATGCACCCGGCATCGGCCCGCCACCGGTGAGCACAAAGCGCAGGTGTCCCGGTGCGCGTCCGCGCTTGAGGCTTTCCAGCATCAGTTCGTCAAGTACGATCGGATTGCCGACCAGTATCGAAGCCTCTGCGGCGTCGACTGCATCGAAGCCGGTGCTCTGTGTCCAGCGACTCATAATGTGAATTGAGCAGCCATGGGCAAGCGGCGGCAGAAGGTTGGCGACCAGCTGGTAGGAGCTCGACAATGCGGTCGGCCCAAACGAGACGTCGCGGTGATTGATTCGCAGGCGCTCGGCAATGCATCGGCAGGCACGGACCGTCGGCTCGTGCGCCAAGCAGGCCGCCTTCGGCTTGCCGGTCGTGCCTGAGGTGTAGGACAGATGGGCGATTGCACTTTCGTCGCCGGGATCGCGCGGCGCTGGAAGATTCGCCGCAATGAGATCGGGCAGCGACAGCGCCCCCTCCTGTGGGCCGTCCATGCACACGAGGTGTTCAACGCGTCCGGCGGCAGCCGCGCCTTTGACCCACATCATCAGGTCGTGAGTGTAAATGACGATACGCGGGGTGTGATCGGCGAAATAATAGGCAAGGTCGTCGGCAAACCGCACATTGACCAGCGCGGCGATCGCTCCGAGCCGCCAGGCTCCAAGCATCGCGACCACAAAGTCGAGGCCGTTGTGCGCGAACACTGATATCCGGTCGCCGGGACGCACGCCGAGGGAATGGAGTGCGCCGGCCATGCGGGTCATGGCATCCACCGCCTGCGCATAGGTCAGGCTGCGCCCCCGATCGGCCCAACGCAAGGCAAGCTTGTCCGGCCGGTGCTCGGCCGCGTCGATGAGGAGCTGATGCATCAGCATGGGCGGCAGTTCCGATCTAGAATCGCGCCATCACCTGGCGCACGCGCGCGACGAACGCCTTAAGCTGCGCCGCGTCAGCGACCGTGATGGGATCGAGCGCGAGATATGCACCGGCTGATGAACCAGCCCAAACAGCGGGTGATGATCTTGCGCGGCGGATCGCCGACATAGAGCGCCATCCAGCGGGGGCAGAACTGACGCCGGCCTGATGTTGCCGAG
Organism: Xanthobacteraceae bacterium; assembly: GCA_030037185.1. The sequence goes on from JASHRR010000218.1 coordinate 3,140, forward strand.
GAGCGGTCGCACATGCGCCGGATCGCTCATATCGAAAGCGACGTCCGGCATGATGATCCGGTCCCGGAATCCCTTCACTATGGCCGGCCCCGCGAATGTGTGGCAGCGCGCAGGCCACCGGGACCTCAAGTCCGAGCTGGTTGCGGCTGGTATCATGATAGCGCCGGCGTCCCGCGGCGCTGAGCACCGGATCGAATTTCTCGACGCAGAGATCGGGCAGATCGCCGCGTAGCCCGCCTCGCCGAGGCCGACCGACACCTCCTCGCGCGTGCGCGAAAGCTCTCCTGCAGCCGATGGCAACAGACGTGCACGACATTTCATGGCGAACCTGGACTGGCGGCTAGGAAGCTGCGCATCTTGCCGGGATTGAGCAGGCCGAACGGATCGACGACGTGCTTGAAGCCGAGCTGGTCGGCATCGACCCGCCTGTGGCTGCTGCCGTCCTCCAGCGTCACCACATGCGGATTGGCAATCAGGATCCCGGCGGCCTCGTGAACCGCGATGATCTCGTCGAGCCGGGCCTTGGTGGTGTAGCGCAGAATCGGCAGCGCGCTCGCCGTGATCCGGCCGTCGAAGCGAATGAACTCCAGATGCTGGATGAGTTCGTCGGGGAATTGAGCGGCGATCTCGCTCAACGCGGCCGTCAACCGGTCGTACGGCAGCAGGCATTGCAAATACGTGAACGCGCGATCGGCCTTGAGCATGTGCAGGGTGGTGTGGTTCCATGTGTACTCATAGAGTGGCGTTGCCTCAGCACTCTCGTCGCAGGCAGTCGCGAGCGTGATCTCGCCGCGGCCCGCAACCAGCGCCCTGAAGCTTTCGAGCGATGGTGCCGCGATCATGAAGATGACGAGGCTCTTGCCGGGCGGGCAGTAGGGCTTGAGCGGGCCGAAGAAGCTCGGCAGCGGCCAGCTCAGCGGCGTGATCAACTTCTTGACGATGCCGTCGGCCAGCGCCGCCTCGTGGGCGATCTCGACGGCCGTAAAGAAATCATTGCAGGCGACGATGACGTCGATCCACAGCCATGCCGGTGCCAGCGGCATCTCCAAGGCGGTGATGATCCCGGTCGTCCCGTAGGCATGGTTGACGTTCTGCACCGCGTCACCGCGCAGCTCGATGACGCGGGGTTCCGCCTCCAGGCTGACGATCCGGGCGGCAACGACGTTGCCGCGATCGCGCAAGCCGCCATAATTAATGGAACCGATGCCGCCGGAACCGCCGGCGACGAATCCGCCGATTGTCGCGGTGCGCTTGGTCGAGGGATGCATGCGCAGCTCGAACCCGCACGGCCGCACTTTAACGTCGATGTCGTGCATTTTGGCGCCGGCCGCGGCCCGCACGATGCCCGACCGCTGCCATTCGATGTCTTGCAGCGCCGACATGTCGAGGACAATGCCGCCGGCAAGGGGCACCGCCTGGCCGTAGTTGCCGGTGCCGCTGCCGCGCGGCGTTATCGCAATGCCGTGGCGAACGGCGGCTGCGGCGACCCGCAACAGGTCCCCTTCATTGCGCGGCGTCACGATCGCCTCGGCGGACTTGCCGGCCAGCTCCGCATTGAGGACCGGGCTGTACCAGAAGAAATCGCGCGAGCGGCGCCGCACCGTCTGGCGGTCCGTCGTCACCGGTACACCGGCGATGTCATCGAGAAACGCCGGTAGCGCAGCCGAAGGCTCGGCGACCGCGGACGCGGCATCCTGATAAGCGGCAGTGCCAGCCATGGCCTTTCCCTCTTCGCAGGCGGCGCCGTTTAAGCGGGAACTTCGGTTTCGCCGTGGGCTTCCAGGAGGGCGAGCAAACGCTTGCGCATGATCATGCCAGGTCGGTCCGAGGGCATGTGCATCTCGATCTTGCGGTTCATGTCGACGATCGCGTCCGGGCTGGTCGATTCCAGGATGTCGCGGTCCTCGCTGATGACTGCGGCATCCCAGTCGATCAGCTCCTTTGCCGAGCAGCTTTCTTCGCTGTCGTTGCGGAACAGGACCTGCACCACCTGGATCTGGCCATCCGCAATCGGCGTGGCGCCGGTGAGGATGACGTGGCGCAGGCCCGACGGATACTCGATGTCGAGCTTGCGGCAGAACGGCAGGAACCACCTGTTGCGCATGTGACGTTTCGTATAGGGCTCGGTCGTTCCGGTCACCCGAAACGCTGCGGGCGGGTTCTTGACCGGGACGGCGGTCTCCGCCTCAAAGCCCCAGTCGGTCTCGACGATCTCGTATTTCTCCGGCTTCGGCTGGTCGATGTCGCCGAATGTTCCCTTGTGCACGAAAGCGAAGTGTGCGTTGTCGAAGGAATTCTCCATCAGCCGCAGGGCCGCGCAGTTCCAGCGCTCATAGAACTGATGGATGCGGCGGTACCCCGCGCGATCCTCGGGAAAATCCGGAATTGGAGCGAGCGGCTCCTCCAGCGCGACCCAGACGTAGCCGTAGCGTTCCTGCGCACGGAAGTGGCGCGCCTTCGCTTCGGGCACCGGCTGCTCGAAGGGAAATTGCGGAACGTTCACCAGCTTGCCGTTCCGATCGTACTGCCAGCCGTGATAGCCGCAGACGATGTGGCCATTGTTTGTCCATCCCTTGGAGAGCTTGGCGGTGCGGTGGCAGCAGCGATCCTC
>JASHRR010000219.1 GCA_030037185.1 Xanthobacteraceae bacterium
TGACACTGTCACTATCGAGACGTCATCGTTATTTGCCCGGAGATCATTGACCAATCCGGGGTGGTACCGCCAAGCGCAATCCCGCAATACCAGCGCGACATATTTCGAGAGGTGAAGGATCGCGGGCCCTCTGGACACGTGCTCACTGGACCAATCGAGATCAGGGGGCGCGATGCCCGGTGACGTGCTCGAAGTGCGCATCCTTGAGGTCGAACTCGCGCTTGACTGGGGGGTGAACCGGCAGCGGCCCTATGCTGGAGTGCTGCCCGACGAATTCACCGCCCTCTGGACGCGGGTCATCCCGATCAATCGGCAAACTAAGACCGCTGAGGTAGGCCGCGGTGTTGTCGTGCCGGTCGACAAGCCATTCTTCGGTACTATGGGTGTTGCACCTGATGCCACGCTGGGCCGCATCAGCAGCGGTCCGCCCGGCATTCATACTGGCAACCTCGACAACAAGGACCTGATCGCCGGCACTACGCTGTACATGCCGGTCCATGTCGCGGGCGCCTTGTTCTCGGTCGGCGATGCCCACGCGGCCCAGGGACACGGCGAGGTCGACATAACTGCGATCGAAACGGGGTTGCGGGGAAAATTTCAATTCATCGTGCGCAAGGATATGAGACTTCTGTGGCCGCGTGCTGAAACTCCCACGCATTGGGTCGTGATGGGCCTCAACCCGGACCTAGACGATGCGATGAAGATCGCCGTGCGCGAAACTATCGATCTCATTACGAAGAGATTTCCTCATCTCACACGCGAGGAGGCCTATATGATTGCGAGCGTGGCCGTCGACTATCATGTCACACAAGCCGTGGACGGCACCAAAGGCATTCATGGAATGATTCCGAAAGCGATCTTTCGAGCGCAGTAGCTCGTCCAGCAGGCCATGACGTATAGAGCCTCCGTCCTCCGTTCCTTAGCAGGGTTGGTCAGAATCGCCTGTGGCCCTCTATCCGAGTGGACGGTAGCTAACCCCCAATTGCTACCGTGCCGGTCGTATGGCGCCTGCGGAAGGAGTGGGTCAACAACGGCTATCGCGGCCGTTTCGACCGGCACCTCTAGAATCGATATCAAAAATGCTCGGCGAGCGGAGTTCCCGTGAATCTCCACTCGATAGTCCACGGATAAAGTGGCGTTTGGCTCGCGGTGCAGCACCTTGGGATGCAGGAGCTTGCCGAGTTGAGAGCTGACACCGGTCCACGGTGAACGATTTAATATGTGCTCTGCAAGGAGCCAGTATTTGCTTGCAGAAGTTGCTGATCCATCAGGGCCAGATGCTGCACTAAGGGCGTCAACCGGTGCAAAAGAGGTCGCGCGCCGAGGACCCCCAAGCAGCAGCGGCCACTTGGTTCAGGGCAATCGCTTGGTCAGCCATTGCCCGATAGAATGATCCTCGCGGTCCCCGAGCATCGATCCGTCGAGCGGCAGCGCGAGGTCCTCAAACACCCCCGCTCGTGCGAGATTTTCGGCAAAATTTGCTAGCTCATCCTGCTTGACGCTTTCGCTGTCCCCCGGGCGGCCGTTATTGCCAGCCAGTGGTAGTCGGACAGGCGTCGGACCGTGTACTGCGCACAAACAAATAAAGCAGGCCTCCTGCTCGACCAACCGAGAGGAACGCGACAAAAAGCTTTCCAGCAAAGGCTGCCATTTTCGCACCTTTTCTCAGCGCCGCGCGGGACGTATGTGCAGGAAGCTTCACAGACCGATCGGCGTGGAGAAGCGGTTGCTTTCGTCAGTTATGGGTCACCAACGGCTGTGCCGATAACATGAGCGACACGTCCGAAGTACCCCAGCTAAGCGCCCCCCTTTGTGCAACGCGCAAGTGGGCAGAGGTGGGCCAGGAAGAGACATTGCCGAATCTGCAGCTACGCGCGATCGCGTGTTCGCCGCGGCATGTTGGCAGCACCGTTCTGATCAGACCCCCATCCTGGAAGATGAAAATACTTCGCCACCTTCTGGACGCACACGCGCACAGTCAAACCGCGGCTCGGCCTGTCCCAGCCGTATCTCCGCTTCGTGCCAGATGCGCTCCGCCTCCGTCCTCATCCGTTATCTCAAAAACCTCCGTCAGTTCTCTCGGGTCAAAGAACACCGAAACGGCCGTGAAGGAAATGCGGCGGCCGGCAGATCGGCGGCAAGAAACGGAGTGTGCTCAACGAAACGCGGTCGTAGGTTCGTCGGGACACAATGGAGGACCGATGATGAGCTTTCGTATCAGTGGCCTGCCGGCCGATCAGTTCGCCGATCTGTTTGCATTGTGCGACCAGGAGCTGGTGGCACGCGGTGCTATTCGCCGCGTCGCTGACGAGTGCACCCCTGGCTATCCGTGCCGGGTCAGCCTCGCGGACGCGCGGCCAGGCGACGAGCTGCTGCTCGTCAACTACGAGCATCACCCCGTCTCTTCTCCTTACCGCATGCGTTTTGCGATTTTCGTGCGCAAGGGCGAAGAGACCTACAGCGCGGTGGACGAGGTGCCCGAACAGTTGCGGCTGCGGACGCTCGCGGTGCGCGCCTTCGACGCCGACGCTATGATGGTAGGCTTCGAGCTGGTCGCTGGCCGCGACCTGGAAGGCGCCATCGAGCGGCTGTTCGCGAACCGCGCTGCCGATTATCTGCATGTCCATTTCGCCGCACCGGGCTGTTATGCCGCGAGGGTCGACCGGGCCTGAGTCAGCCGCGAAAAACGGCTATGGCGGTTTTCGACCAGCACGTCCCCTGTACCTCAGATAGCGGTCGACTTTATGTCCCGCGCAACTTGGCAGAGGTGGGCCGCGAGGAGACATATGCGGTGCAGCAAAAGAACCCTTGTAGTTCGAGCGCCCCGGCAAAGATGATCCGGGAAGCTCGTAGTGAGAAGGAGACCAGCGCTGCGGGCGCCCCAGCCCTCGACTAGGCTATCGAACGAACGACGCCTCCGTCGACGCGCAACGCGGCGCCGGTCGTTGCGGAGGCCTGTTCCGAGCAGGCATAGACCACCATGTTCGCGACCTCTTCGGTGGTTGCAAACCGATTGATCAGCGTTGTCGGTCGCATCGTCTTCAAGAAATGCTGCTCGGCCTGCTCTTGCGTGACGCCCTGCTCCTGCGCCGTTATCTTCATCCAATTGGACAGGATCTCGGAGTTGGTCGGACCGGGAAGCACCGCATTGACGGTGACACCCGTTCCCCCAACGAGTTCGGCTAGTCCCCTCGAAACGCCGAGCACTGCGGCCTTGGTTACGCCATAGTCGATCATGTCCTTGGGAATGTTCAGCCCGGATTCACTGCTGATAAACACGACACGTCCCCAACTCCGTTCCATCATTTTCGGCACGTAGTGGCGTGCGGCACGAACGCCACTCATGACGTTGAGTTGGAATAGATCGAGCCATTCGCGATCGTCTTGATCGAAAAAGTTGTTCAGACGCGCCGTGCCGGCGTTGTTGACGAGGATGTCGGCGTCCGGTGCCTGCGCGAACAAGGCCGCGCAACCTTGCGGCGTCGCGACGTCGGCGGCGACGCCGGCCAGGTCGGCCTCCGGCAGAAGCGCGCGCATCTCCCGAAGTGCTGTGGAGACCCTTTCTTCAGTCCGGCCGTTGACCACGACCGAAGCTCCTGTGCGCGCCAATCCTTCGGCGATCGCTCGGCCTATGCCTGCCGTCGATCCCGTTACGACCGCCTTACGGCCCTTAAGGTCGATATTCATAGTAATTTCTTTTATTTTGTGGTTGCAATTTGCTTTCCCGGGGCTGAAAAGCGGGGGAAGCGGTCCTACGCCTTTGTGGCTTCCACTTCGGCCGCGCGCGCAAGGGTGTCCACGAAGAACGGACCTTGCTGTGTCTCCATACATAGACCAATTGGTCTTTAAATCAAGTGACCGCTTTGGGTCACGAACGGCTGTGCCGATAACATTAGTGGCACGTCCGAATAGCCCAGCTAACCGACTCACTTTGTGCAACGCGCAAGTCGGCAGAGATCGGCCATGTGTCATGAGCATTGCCGGTCTATACGGCGGTGCGTAACTGTACGAGAGATGAAGGAGGGCCCTCCGGGTTCGGCGATCAGGTGCTGATCCCAAGCTACCGCAAGCTGCCGTGGTCAAAAGCCGTGGTGTATTTATCCCGAGATTAAGATCTGTCGGCGTAAGGTAATCAAAGGAATACCACGCCAAGCTCGCCGTAAGCGGCAAAGCCAACAAGACGCTAAACAACCAGCGATGATTAAAGCAGCATACTAAGATATCCGACAAAATAGCCATGAAACACTGCGGCCGGACAAAAATAAGAACGTTCCAATAATCGCGATGAAACCAATAATTGGAGGAAACAACAACATCATTTCTATGGCGTTCCCTCGAGTACGATGCTGTTTTCCGTGGACAAAATCGACGAAAACTGGCTCAATAATGATCGCGACGCCGACGGCGACAGCCATTAGCAGCGCAACCCACAGAAAACTTTTCGCGTAAGAGGCGTAAGTGCCGCCAATCTTCATGGTGCCCAAGGCTAGACATCACGGCCGGTCGACAAATACCGGCTCCTGCGAGCGGAGTCCCGCCTTGAGAGATTGCCGTGGGTCAATCGCGTTGGACTAAGCGAGGCGTCCCATCGATCCACCGGCCAGGGCCGCCGCGCGTGCCGGTCTCTGCGGCTTTGCCGAAATCATCCACGCCAAGCACAAATGCGCCTGTCTCCCTGGTTATCTGCTTCATTGCTTCGAGCATTGGCGCGCCAAGAACGGCGTCATCCTGATTCGGCTTTTTGACATACCGCCGTTGCAACGGCCGGCTTCAAGAAATCCGGCGACGCGGCTAAAGGACCCAAATCCGACAAAGCGCTGAGCCGGCCCGAAGAATCCGCTCCAGTTTAAGCCCTCTCTCATCATTCGTCATTCGTCACGATAACGGCGCTGATGTGCTCGATCGCCGGCCGCAAATTGAACGCATGTTGCTGTGATCTAAGCATGTTCGATGCACATCTGGCCGCTGGCACCGAGACGCGCATGGGGTCGATGGTCGCTGGGGTCAGCGAGGAGGCGGTCCATAACATAACACTCTCTGTTGACTCGAATCTTACCGATCGTCTTGTCAACTCGTCGATGTGGGCTGCTTCGAGTTGCGCGCTCTGAGGACGAGATCCAAGCCACGGGAACGGATAGAC
>JASHRR010000220.1 GCA_030037185.1 Xanthobacteraceae bacterium
CATTGGCCAGAACGCGTATGAGCAGGTTGCCCACCCTGTTGAAAAGGACGGCCAACGTGCCTCGGGGCTTCGCTTCGACGACCCGCGAGCACAGGCGCTGTTTTCTTCCCTGGTCCTCTTCGGCATGCATTTGAACGGCTTTTGCCACCAGCAACTGCGTGACCACCTCGCGGAACTGCAAGGCCTCGACCTCTCCACCTACCGGCCGGGCAAAGTAACCTACGATCTTCGCCGTTTGCGGTTGCACCGCATGATCGCCCGGATTCCAGGAACACATCGCTATATAGTGACCAGCCAAGGCCTGCGGTTGGCGATGTTCCTCAACCGCACGCACGCCCGACTGCTCCGGCCCAAGCTCGCGGAAATTGTCGCTCCGACTCTGGGATCTCCCTCCGCTCTACGCAAAGCCTTCGACCGTCTCGACCAGCAAATCAAACATTGCTGCGAGGAAGCCAGACTGGCTGCATGAAAATCCTGCCTCCACGTCAAGTCCAACGTTGATCGCAACAGCAAGGGTGCTCCCAACTTAGCGGGGTCGGTTTCGCTCTTCGACGCACCATCATCTACGACGGTCCAATCACGCTTGCCATGGCAAGCCAGCACGCTCCCTTCGGGACACGCCCTTAAAGGCAATCACCGTCAACACTGAGCGAAGCCAACAACAGTTGGATTGAAGTTTGATATCCCCTACCTCCACGGCCAAGTCGTGTTCGAGGACACGATAACTCGTCCCAATCTAAAGGTCACAACAGAACTCGACTCTTTTACTTCAGATTCTAAAATGCAAGTATTCTAGCCATGCTGTCCCTGCCGCGCCGACCGGGAGGAATGACCTCCCGCCAATTGCCGATCAGCGCTGCGTCGACCACCAGCCAGTCGCGTGCGACCGCTCGCGCGCGCCGCGATATGAACCCCGGTTCCAACCTATCAGCCACCGGCAGAAAGCAACGCGCCAGATGACGATCACCTCGAACAGCCGCGACTAGCCCCGCCGCAATGATGCCGGCCCCGCGCACGGAACGCGCCCGTCTGCTAACCCTACTTCGATAAAACGGGAACTGGGGTTAACCCTGCGCGCACTCATACCCGCGCTATGGCCCCAGCGCCGGAGTCTCGCTCGATCTCATTGGAAGTCTTACGGGCGCCGAAACAAGCGAACAAATCAACGCGCCGTCGTTCCGCCTGAGAGAGCCAGGGGCGTGACGACGAGCTTGAGCGTCTTCCATTCGATGTATTTGTCCGCCGGCAACTCGTTGAAGGGCTGGCACTTTTGCAGGGCGCTGACGGCCGAATGCATGAGAATTGCCGCATCCGGCGATAGCGACGACTGGAGAAGCTGCGGCGGCGAGGCCAAGGTACCGTCGCGCTTGAAGGAAACGCGCAGCACGATCGCGGCGTTCTCGTCGATGCCGGGTGGCAAGTGCGAGCAAGAACTGACGCGGGCTCGGAAGGCAGCGGTGTCATCGTGTGGGAGCATGGCGGGATCACTCGTGGGGGCGTCGAATCCCCCGCCAACCCGTCCCCCTGGGAGTGCAAGCGGCATCGCGAACATTTCACCCACATTCGGCTGGTTGGCCGCCTCCTTCGTCGTCATAGGAAGCAACGGTTCGAATTGGGGCTGGGTCTCATCCTGGAGGGGCGGTTCAGTCAGCGGCTGTGGGGTCGCCACCTTGTCGCTGTGCTGCGGGTTCAAAGGGGCTTGCTCTTGCTGCAACGAGGGCGCAGCCGTTTGGGGCCGGGGCTGCGCCATGGTGGCGCTCCCCTTTTCGGAATTGGATGACACTTCCGACCCGGACGACGTCGAGTCCAACGGCGTGCCGTCAACGTGCCTGGTATCGATTTGCGGCGCCTCGTCGGATGGCACGATTTCGACTGTCATCGCCTCCGGCGGCACGTGCCGAAACCCGCCCGCGCCGACAAAGAGCAGGCCCAGCAGCAGGCACCCATGGCCGACCACCGAAAAAACGAATTCCCAACGGATGAACCGCTTCGGTCCGATCATAAAGATCGTACCCCCCACCCTCAGGATATCTCGCCCCACTGTGCTGACAGATTGTCACTTTTATTGCCGGTCGGCCAGTCGATCATCAGGACCGCTGCGACCTCGTGCTATGCATTTGATTGGCGGTCCGTAAAGCTCAGGCTCAGACTCAATCCTGGAGATGCGTCGCGTGGCGGGTGCGCCCATGAAGCGAGTGCTGTCCCAATTGCGGAATGTCGCTACTGGGCGGGCCGACCGCAGGCGCCCGCGACGCGGCTACGTGCTTTCGGCGACTGACCGCAGCACCCCGGTAACCGGGTTTACCCCCGACGGCTCGGGTTGACCCCAGAGCACACAGCACACATTGCATTGCAACAAACGCTCCATGATTACCTTGCCCAAGCACCCAATTAGCGTCAGGGGCGGTGGCGAAGCAACGCAAGTTTTAGGTCGACTTCGGGCAGTCGGCAAGAAAGCCAGCGACGTGTCCTGCGTGCAACACTGAGGCGGTGTCACACGCTCGACACCTGCTCTCCCCTCTTTACGGAGGACTACGCCATGACATGTTTCAAGCGCTTCTTGCCGGCCAGCGTCTTTGTGGCCGCATGCTCTCCCGTTCCGCTCGTTGCATCGCCCGGGCAAGCGGACGGCTCCGATATCCCGTACGTGCTACTGATCAGCATCGATGGCGTGCACGCTCTCGATTCATCTATTGCTCAAAGGGAATAAGCGGTGTTCAACGACGGCGCGCCCCAGTGCCCCCGTCTCGCCAAGCTTGGGGCAACAGGTGTGAATTACCTCGATACCTCGACGTCGAAGCCGTCGGATTCGTTTCCGGGATTGATGGCTGATGACCGGCGGGTCGCCCGGCACCGCCGGCGGCACCTTTTACGACGTTGCCGATGATCGTTCGCTCGATCCACCGGCGACGACCACAACGGAGTCACAGGATCGCCCGGTCT
>JASHRR010000221.1 GCA_030037185.1 Xanthobacteraceae bacterium
GCAACTTCACAGCGCCAGGGCGCTGAAAACGGCTAGCCCGCAATAGCGACGCAATAGACGAGCAACAGGCCGAGCAGCACAAGCGCTTGGCGCAGGCGGCGCTCGCGACGTCGCTTCTCGCATGACCGTTTCCGCTCGGCCAAAAGCAGCATGACGGCGTGCCTGTTGGGGTCTTCATCGGCTCGTCGGGGGGAGTAGGATTTCGATCGGGCGAAGTGTTTCGTGGTAGTGGTAAAGCATGGTGAAAATTCCTCTATCGGTGGTGCACCCCCCTTACCCTTTCAGTCATGAGGACTCTGCGCCGCACAGCCCTGCACGGCGCTGAAAGTCGAGATCAGTTATTGGGGTTGGCGTCGGTATGATTCCGAGCCGCGTCGTAGCCGCAGTCTGCATAGCCGCCTTGGCACCGCGGCTTATAAGTGCTCGACGGCTGGCAGGGACGCCAATCGTCCCCGCAGTAGCCGCGGGCGTATTGCGACCCCAGAGCCTGCCCATAGCCGGCGGTCTGGTAACAGCCGGCGAGGCCAACAGCGGCAACGTAAACAAAAAAACCATAGAGGAAAATTGCATCACAAGACTTCTCCGTGACAGGCCAATTGCGCGCTATGCCAAACAACACGGACCGAGCTTTGATCGGCATAAGGTCGAGATTGGTGAGCCCACCAGCCGAGCTGGGGAGGTACCGGCTGGTGGGCGAGACGGCGCCTGCTGAGGGGACAGGCCACCGCCGGTTCGCTCATCTGTAGACCTGGGCCAATACGATCAACGCCACGAGCATCAGTGAGGAGCCGCGTAGGGCGCCGCAATAAAATGCCAGTGCCGGATTACGCCCGACCGGCTCTGGCTTGTGGCTGGTTGGCGGCGGACTGCGGTAGGACGCGATTTTGGCCTTCGTGAAAATCCATCGAAAAATCTCCATTTTGGCGGAAACCGGCCATGGTGCCCCGCAGAAATCTCAGCACGGCCGAAAGTTCGTACGTGAAATTTAACGTCTAAGATGCTGTTTCTTATCATGGCCGCATCGTCGCCGCAATCTGGCCTAGGTGAACTCTTGGTAATGGCACGGCGCCGGCCGCCGCCGATGCCGTTGGCCGCGGCCCGCTCCCGATACGGTCGGCGCTGTTCTCCCACCCATTCGAAAAGCAGAGGTAGTGTCACCGGCACCCACTCCGGCACCGGATCGCCAGGCGTCAGGCTCGTGGCGTCGAGGATCGGCTGGAGCAATCTCTTTGCGTGGAGCACGGCACAGTGTCTCCATGAAGGTAGACGGCAGCAATGCCCGTGTCGCGTCTATTAAGGTCCGCAATCCCGCCAGCATCGCCGTGCAGCGGGAGTGTCACGAAACGTGGAATGGTGATTACAGGGCGCGGCGGCGCTCGCCGGTGCGCCTTTCACGGGCAGCCCATCCCCGAGCGCGTCCGACCTCAGGGCTTATGCAGGTGGGGAGCCGAGAGCCGGGACCGGCACGCGGTGACTTGGATGGGGTGCAACGCGCACGATCCTACTTAACAACAGGGCGGGAATCCTCGTGTGAGCTACCTCACACAATGCGGGCTGCCGTCGGCGGCGGGCCTTTCTGATTCCCGTAATGGGCGAGGCCTTAAACACCCTCAATATCTGACGGTATTCAGCCGGCGGTCGTCTCGTGTCAGGATTTGTCGAGGCCAGCGCAGGGGTTTCAAGGTGCCGGCCACGAAGCTGATGGCCCGACGATGATCCGTTGCAAAGGCGAAATCACCCACGGTAATCTCAAGCGCAAATCGCCTCGACTGCGGATAATTCCGCAGTTCCCGCATCGCGTGGCGCTCCCGGCCGAAAAGGTGCGGGACCCCGTGAACCGTGAGGTCATATTTTGCGCTGCCGGTGTCCTATCGGCGACGCCGCTCACGTACTCTTTGCGCCGCGATGACAGCGACTTCGTGGTGTTCTGCTTCCCCAAGCCGAAAGCCAACCTCCGATTTGGTCTCAAAGTGACCCGAAGCCGCTGTTCGGTCAAGTAAAGCGAGTTCCACAGCGGCGCGAGGCCTCTACCTACTGATCAAACGCTTGGCAAAGGCCTCCGCGTGGTGGCAAGCAGTCGCCAACTGGCAGCCGGCGCTGACGCTGAAACAAGCGGGCGACCGGAGCGCGTTGTTCAGGATGAACGCAAGGCGCAGCACGTCAGCTCGTGTAGGAGGATGAGACCAAGAGATGCGCAACCTCGGAATTCCTGTGGCAGGAAAGCAGGCCTTACGATAGCCGAGCAGGTAGACGTATGAAGGTTCAGAAATCCGGCTTGGTTGCTACCGGCATATATGGAAGTCGAAAAGGCCGAATTTGGCGGCGCGATGCGCTGCGCTTACGGCGCCCTACCCGCTATCATCGCCTGGAATGGGTTAGGCGCGAACAAACAGCCCGACGATGCTCTGTACGTCAGGCCGCTTTTCCTGCATTTTCTCTGCGAGCCGGCACGCTTGGGGGCCGTCAGGAGGAACGCCATGAAATCAACATTCAAGGAATCAGCGATTGCTACCCTGCTTTTGTGTGCGAGCGCGCTGGCGCCGGCGGTTGCAGCCGACATGACGTTCGAACGTGCCCTGAACGCCGATCAGGAACCGCAGAACTGGCTGCTGCACCACAAGAACTACCAGGGTCACCGGTTCTCGCAGCTCAAAGAGATCGACATCGCGACCGTGGGCGGACTCCGGCTCGCCTTCACGGTCGGACTCGGCGGCCTGCAGGCCGGCGGCCGCCACGCCCAGGGCAATCTCGAAGCGACGCCGCTGGTCGATGACGGCATGATGTATGTCGCCGACGGCTGGGGTTCGGTTTATGCCATCGACGTGACGAGCGGCCGCAAGGGCATGATCCGATGGAAATTCGATCCCGGCGTGGATCGCATCTGGGCCGGCGATGTCGCCTGCTGCGGCGTCAATAATCGTGGCGTCGCGCTGTGGAAGGACAAGGTGATATCTATCGCCCTCGACGGCCGCATTTTTGCCATTAATCGCTCGACTGGCGAGATGGTGTGGGAGCGCAAGGTGGCGGAGCCGGCCATCGGCGAGACCATAACGGCTGCGCCGCTCGTCGTTCGCGACATCGCCATCGTCGGCTCGGCCGGTGGCGAATACGGCATCCGCGGATGGATCGACGGCACCGATCTCAACACCGGCAAGCAGGCTTGGCGCACCTACACGATCCCGGGCGCAGGCGAACCCGGCAACGAGACCTGGAAGGATGGCAAAAATCACTGGCAACACGGCGGCGCGTCGGTGTGGGTGACGGCGACCTACGACAAGGATACCGACACCATCTACCAGGGTGTCGGCAATGCCGGTCCCGACTTTGACGCCGAGTATCGGCCGGGCGACAACAAGTGGGCGGCGAGCGCGCTGGCGCTCGACCCCAGTAACGGCAAGATCAAATGGGGATTCCAATACACCCCAAACGATCCCTACGATTATGACGAGATCTCCGAGCATCAGATCATCGATGCTATGGTCAACGGGGAGAGCCGAAAGCTGGTCGTGCATGGCGCACGCAACGGCTTCTACTACGTGCTCGACCGCACCAACGGAGCCTTCGTTGCCGGAAAGCAGTATGTCGATCAGTTGACCTGGACCAAGGGTCTCGACCCCAAGACCGGCCGCCCGCTCGATTACGATCCCACCAAGGACATACAGGCGTATGCAGTAGGTTCGACGGCGACACGTGCGCGGCCGCTCGGCACGCGCTGCCCGGCGACAGCCGGCGGCAAGAACTGGGAGCCTGCAGCCTATAATCCCCAACTTAACCTGCTCTACATCCCGACCTCGGAAGGGTGTAGCGAGGTCCGAAACATCCCCCAGACCGATTTTGAGGATCAAGGCGGTACGGTGAAGCCGCGCGAACGGTTCACAGGCGGGCCAGCCCCGGGAGCCGCACCTGCAATCTCACGCCCGACCACAGGCAGCGTCAAGGCGCTCGATCCGGTGACCGGCGAGACCAAAGCGGTGGCGCGCACCGACCTGCCGAACTGGGCCGGCGTGCTGGCGACGGCCGGCAATCTCGTGTTCACCGGGCTGTGGGAAGGCGCTCTCGTCGCCTATGACGGCCGCACCTTGCAGGAATTGTGGCGCTTCGATACCGGCTGCGGCATCCAGGCGCCGCCTATCAGCTATTCGGTCGGCGGCAAGCAATACATCGCGGTGGCGGCTGGACCGCATTGGCTCGGCGTCCGGCGCACCGAGCTAAAATTGGCCAATGCCTGCTCAATGATCTACGTATTCACCTTGTAAACGCTACTTAACTTAATGACCTGAGTGGCGGAGGTTAGCAGGGTCAGCGGCACGGTGAGGCCGACCATTCGTCCATGAAACGAGTTGCAATCGTCGGCGTTGCACAATCGTTGCCGCTGACCGCGGTCATTCGATGACTTTGTCGGAGCCCACCAGGAGGAGGTCAGGCGTCATATCAGCCGCCTCCTCGCAAGTGGTTCAGATTAGCAGAAGTCAAAATTATTCGTAGTTGCAACGACCTAGAGGCTGCGGCTTCGCCGCAGCGCAGAGCAGGTCCCAAAGCGGCTTGAGTTGGGGCGCGGTCTTGACGATGTCGTCGCCGACGGTGCTGAGCTTCGCCATCATCTCGTCCTTGTCCGCGGGTGACAGCACGTCGATTTCGCCGCCCTTTTCACCACATCTTGCGTTGCTGCGCCAGGAAATCAATTTCCCAGGGGTTCACTATCGTCCCAATTTCTTGGGCGGTTGCGAGCACCACGGCCTGGAGATCGGCGGGAAGCGTGTCGAACCACGGTTTGCCGATCGCCGCGTAGTCAAACGTGAAGGCATGGCTGGTCTCGTTCACATATTTTGTGGTGCTGTAATATGCGAATGGCGTGAAAACCCTAATCCCGCCGATGGTTCCCTGCTGGAGCGCTGGCGGGACATCGGCGAGCGACAGAGGCACGCCGGTGCCGCCGAGCCGGGTGATCTGGTCGATTTGGCACCGCGAAGCGAATACTCTGATCTTCTTACCTTTGAGATATGCGAGTGTGCGGAACGGCGCGCGCGTCGCAAACGCTGCCGGACCATTCACAAACAGGCTCACACCGATCAGTCCTTCGTCGGTCCCAATGGAGAAAAACTTTGGCGAATTCCGGATCGGAGATGATCCTGATCGCGTGCTGCTGGCTCTCGGCCAGTCCCGCCGCACTCAACAGCTGGAACCGCTGATCGACCCCAACGAAGAACTCAGGCGGAGAGACGAAAAGCTGGATCGAGCCGGTGCCTCCGGTGTCGAATAAAAGGCTGATGGCGATACGGCGATGACCCGCCGCAAAGGCGATATCACCCGCGGGGATCTCTCCCCGCCGTGTTATAGTGCAGGCGAAGCCCATGCCGACACGCGGCACGCGCGGGAATGTTTCGGCCGCAGATGAAAAGGAGACGAAAAGAGATGAAACGGCAAACTGTGTTCCTTGGCATTTTTGCAACAACGATGCTTATCGCGCCGGCGTTTGCCACCGACGATAATGCAGGTGTCACAGGGGTTCGCTGGGGCCGCAACGCTTTCGGTTACGAGCCGCTTCCCTCAGGTCCGCAGCCCGTGACCAATCTGAAAAGACGTCGGGACGGCACCAGCGACGGAGGCCGACTCGTCGGCGACTACAACAATCCGATTCTCAAGACAGCAGCCGCGGCGGTGGTGAAGCAAAAGGGCGAACTCGCCCTTGCTGGCAAAGGCTTCCCCAATGTGTCAGACCAGTGCCGCGCCTATGCGCCGCCTTTCACCTTTGCGATGCAGCTCAGCTTTGAAATGCTGCAAAAGAACGACGGCGACATAGCGATCATCTACAACCAGGATGACAATGTCCGCCACGTTCGCATGAACGCCACGCATCCCGCCAATCTCTTGCCTTCGCCCATGGGCGATGCGGTCGGCCACTGGGAGGGCGAGGCGCTGGTCATCGACACCGTGGGGATCGGGACGAACCCCTTCGTTGCGGCTGATATGTACGGCACGCCGCAGAGCGCGGCGATGCATGTGATCGAACGCTATACCCTGATCGACGATGCTCTCGCCAAGGCCGCGCAGGACAAGTACCTGAAGGCCCAGGGTGTCGTCGGCGGCGGCGGTGCCAGACAGACGCGGCCCGTCTCCGATGCACGTGACAAGGGATTGCGAGTTGAATTGACGATGGACGACCCGAACGTGTTTACCGCGCCGCTCTCCGTGCTTGTCACTTATCGGCGCTTGCTCACGCCATGGCAGGAACAGGTCTGCGCCGAGAACCCAGTCGAACATTATGAAGGCGAGTGGATCGGCTTGCCGAAAGCGAACCATCCGGATTTCTGAGTGGGGAGGAACGGATGGCGGCCGAGGATTGACCCGCAAACCGTATCCGGCGTCACTTGGGGACTCAGGCGTGGTCTTTGGCCGACGCCGCAGGCACGGCGCGCGCCTCAACCCGACCGAAAAGGTGCGGGGCCTCATGAACAGTGAGGTGATATTTTGCGCTCCCGGTGTCCTGTCGGCGACGCCGCTCACGTACTCCCTGCGCCGCGACGACAGTGACTTTGTGGTGTTCTACTTTGCAAAGCCGGAAGACGCGGAGGCCTTTGCCGAGCGCTTCGGTGGGGATCGGTTGGCGACGAGCGCCCTCAATACAAGCAGGGCGATCCGAGCGCGTTGTTCAGGATGAACGCAAGGTGCAGAACGTCAGGTCATGTAGGAGGACCGGACCAATAGACGGCGACGATGCAGCATCCGATTTGGTCTAAAAGTGACCCACAAGAGACGTCTTCACCCGCTAACTAATGGACAGTTGCCATTTTTTAGCGGTCGAAAAGCTTCTGCTGCACGAATAGTCACAAGTGTCTTGTAGAAGTCGCCCGGGTACTTTGATTCAGCCCGTTTCTTCACCTCGAACAGATAGGCGTCGTGAACTTTGCGTCCATCGGCTCGAATCATGCCTTTGCCGAAAAGGTGGTCGTCGGTCGGCATCTCTTTCATTTGTTGGCCCGCCTTGCCATCGCCATCGGTTTTGAGCGCCTCGGCAGGTCCGGCGCCGTGTTGGCGATCGCCTGAATTCCTGGCTTCTCGTCATAGGAGATGATCGCGACGGCGTTGCTCGGCTCCTGTTTGGCGGCCGCCGCGGTCTC
>JASHRR010000222.1 GCA_030037185.1 Xanthobacteraceae bacterium
GCACTGTGTGCGCCGCATTCGCAGCAGCCAGAGATGGAATTTATGATACAGTAGTATTAGCCGAAGGCCTAACCCGCCCTGCGGTCTGCGCGGCGGCCATGCGGGTCCACCCCAGGCCGTAAACTTACGCATCCGGATAGGAGGATGCCTCACGGCGTCGCCCCTTCCGCACCACGTACGTACGGTCCAGCCGGTTCGGTGGATTATCCGAGAAAAGGCAGGCCGGGTGCGACGACGGCGACCGTTGGGGAAAGCGCCGGCGTCCAGCTCATCGCGGCCCGCCCCTCCGCCCAGGTATTCTCTCACCGTCATTTTGCGCTGCGGGTCATCCCGGCTGTCGGGAAACATCGGCTAGCAACTGCCGCGCCACCAATCCATCGACGGGGCTCGACGTATCGCAGCGCCGGCGAGCCACGGTTTTCGGCACCCGTTTACCCCTCGCTCCCCTCGCCGTCCCGATAGTGCGCGGCACAGCGCTTCCATGCTGTCCAGGTTGTGCAGCGGCCGAAACTCGTCCACATAAGGTAGCATCGCCTGCACGCCGCGGGCCTTGGCCTCGAACCCTGCGAAGCGCAGCAGCGGATTGAGCCAGATCAGGCGGCGGCAGGAGCGATGCAGGCGGTCAATCTCGAAAGCGAGGCGGATGTCGGGGTCGCGCTCGAGCCCGTCGGTGATCAGGAGCACGATCGCGCCGCCGCCGAGCACTCGGCGCGCCCATTGCTTGTTGAAGGCGGCGAGCGACGACGCAATGCGGGTGCCACCCGACCAGTCGGCGACGCTCGCTGAGCAGGCGGCAAGCGCCTCGTCCGGGTCCTTGGCCTTGAGAGCGCGGGTAACGTTGGTGAGCCGCGTGCCGAACAGGAACGAATGGACGCGCTTCCTGGCATCCGTCACGGCATGGAGAAAATGCAGGAATAGCCGCGTGTACTCGCCCATCGAGCCGGAAATGTCGAGCAGCGCTACGATCGGCGGCAATCGCGTCGCGGGTCCGCGATATTTCAGATCGATGAGCGCGCCGCCCGCCTTCATGCTGGCGCGCAGCGTGCGGCGCATGTCGATTAGGTGCCCGCGGCGATCGGGGACGAGCCGGCGCATCCGGACCGCCTCAAGCGAGAGTACCATGTGCCTGATGGCGTCCTTGGCGCGCGCGATTTCGGCCGCCGACATCTGGGCGAAATCCATGCGCTGAAGCACCTCGCGGTCCGACACGGTGAGGCGGCGGTCGATCTCGATATGCTCAGGCTCCGTGAGCTTGTCCTTGAAGGCCGCAAACAGCGCCTCCTGAACGCGCGCCGCCCCGGCCTCGGGCTTTTGCCCGCCGCTCGGCGCCCGCGGCATCATCATCGCCATCATCTTTTCGAGATAGCCGCGCTTGCGAAAGAAGATGCGGAATGCCTGCTCGAACAGGATGGAATGTTCGCGCTTTTTCACGAACACGGCATGGAGCGTCCAATAGAAATCCTGCCGCTCGCCAACGCCTGCGACGTTCACGGCTTCGAGCGCATCAATCACGGCGCCGGGCCCCACCGCAATTCCCGCCGCGCGCAGCGCCCGCGCGAAATGCACGATGTTCTCGGCAAGGCGGCCGGCTAATCCCTCGCCTCTCCCGCTTGCCGGGAAGGTCGACGCGCGCGCGTCAGGAGAAAGACGCTCTGATGTCACCTGGAAATCTCGTCCTTCGGCTCCGGCTGGAGCACTGGGGCGCAAATAGGTAGCCCCTCCCTACCCTCCCGGCAAGCGGCGGAGGGAAAAGGTTACCGCGCCGACTATCGTTGGGATCCGAACTCGCGTAACGGAGCGAGCACGGCGCGTCGATTGATCACGGGGCGGGGCGGCGCTGCTGGCGCGACCCCGCCATCGCTGTGCCGCCCGTCGCCTGCGCCGCCATGTCCGGCGGCCAAGCCACCTGCCCGTTGCGAGCCATCATCGAGCCTGCGCCCATCGCCCATTCCCGCCATCCCCGGAGAGCCTCGGGACGGGCGTGCGCGATCGCGACGAAGGTTTGAAAGGGGCGTGCTCGACGCAAGTGGGCCGGGTCCGCTTCGACGAAGGGTCAGCCTCCGCCCTTGAGACCCGCCAGGAACCAAACCGTCGGCACACACACCTGCGCGGCGGCGACGATGCGCGCATCGACCGCCTCAACGCTCCGCGGAGCCCTGCAATGGCTCGATCCGTTCGACGCACTCCCACGGAGGGAGGCCGCCCGCCCCGGAACAGCTCATCCAACTCCAGCGGGCCCGTCTTGTGATACAACATCTTGGGGGCGCCCGTTGCCGATCACGCGATCCGGCCGATTCCCGTCCGGACGGCCGCGGCGACCCCAGCATCGACGGTGCAAACGATTTGAAGAGAGCAACCGGCTACATGGTTCGCCGCAAGCCGTTGCTGTGCCTTTTGTGCTTTTCTGAAGGCGCTGACGGCGCGCGAACACGACCCGAAGGGGCGGTCGGCAGAGGCTACTCCGCCGCCCGCAGCTCGGCGCGCAGACCTTCGACCAGCTCCTTCGCCCTGGCGCCTTCGATGCGCGCAATGTCGTCCTGGTATTTGAGCAGTACACCAAGCGTGTCCGACACGGTCGCCGGGTCGAGCGCGACCGCATCAAGCTCGGTCAGCGCGCTCGCCCAGTCGAGCGTCTCGGCGACGCCCGGCGATTTGAACAGCTCCTCTTGGCGCAGCGCCTGGACGAAGTGGACGATCTCCCTCGACAGGCGCTGGTCGATCCCCGGCACCTTGGCGCGCACGATGGCAAGCTCTCGTACCGCGGTGGGATAGCCAACCCAATGATAGAGGCATCGGCGCTTGAGTGCGTCGTGAACCTCGCGGGTGCGGTTTGAGGTCACGACCACGACCGGCGGACTGGCGGCCTTGACGGTGCCGAGTTCCGGGATGGTGACCTGGAAATCCGCCAGCACTTCCAGAAGAAATGCCTCGAACGCTTCGTCGGCGCGGTCAAGCTCGTCGATCAGCAACACCGGCGCGCCGGCCGTATGGGGCTCGAGCGCCTGTAACAGCGGCCGCTTGATTAGGAGGTTTTCCGAGAACACGTCGCGGGAAAGCCGCTCGCGGTCGGCCGCGCCTTCCGCCTCTGCGAGCCTGATGGCGATCATCTGGGCGGCGTAATTCCACTCATAGACGGCGCCCGCAACGTCGAGGCCCTCGTAGCATTGCAGCCGGATCAGCCGCCGCCCGAGCGTGGCGGAGAGAACCTTGGCGATCTCGGTCTTGCCGACCCCCGCCTCGCCTTCCAGGAAGATGGGCCGGCCCATGCGCAGCGCCAGGAACAGCACGGTAGCGAGCGAACGATCGGCAAGATAATGGGCGGAAGCAAGAAGCGCGAGCGTTTCGTCAATGGATTTTGGCAGGGCGGTCACGAACAAGCCTTTCCGCTTCGGATATAAGGCCGATAGCGGCGGCCGTCCACCCTCGCGCACGCGAGGCGGCATTCCGGTCACCTTGAAACATTCATTCCAGTCATGGCATGTCCAGGCTTGTCGGGCCATCCACGTTTTTCTACACCAGCCAGAAAAGACGTGCTGCCCGGCGCGGGCATGACGTCGCAAGGCGTTGCGGAACGGGCGCTAAATCAGCGCTTCTTTCGGAAACGCCTGAATTGAGATAGCTTGTATCGCTCCCGAGGGGAACGCCATGAAATTTTTGCGTCGTCAATGTCTGCAGCTTATGTCGGCAGCCGCTGCCGCCTGCGTATTTTCAGGCCCCGCGTCGGCGCTGGACTATCCGACGCGTCCGGTGCGCCTGGTGGTTCCGGTAGCGCCCGCCGGCGGGGCCGACATCACGGCGCGGGTGATCGGCCAGTGGCTGTCGGAACGCCTCGGCCAGCAATTCATCATCGAGAACCGGCCCGGCGGCGGCACAAATATTGGCACCGAGATGGTCGCGCATGCGCCAGCCGACGGCTACACGCTCCTGCTCGTCAACCTCACTCATGCGATCAATGCAACGCTTTATGAAAAGCTGAACTACAATTTAGCTCGCGACATTGAGCCGGTGGCAAGCATCATCAGCGTCTCCAACGTCGTCGAGATCCATCCGTCGGTGCCGACCAAAACGCTCCCCGAATTTATCGCCTATGCCAAGGCCCACCCAGGCAAGATCAACATGGGCTCGGCCGGCAACGGCAGTTCGTCCCACATGGCCGGCGAACTGTTCAAGATGATGGCCGGCGTCAATCTGGTCCACGTGCCTTATCGCGGCCAAGGGCCGGCAATGACCGATCTGCTCGGCGGACAGCTGCAGGTGATATTCGCCACCACGCCGGGCACGACCGAATATGTCCGGACCGGCAAGCTGCGTGCACTCGCTGTGACCACGAGAGAGCGCGCCGACGCACTACCGGACGTTCCCACCGTGGCGGATTTCGTGCCAGGCTATGAATCGAGCCAGTGGTACGGTATCGGCGCCCCCAAGGGCACGCCGGCCGCGATCGTCAACAAGCTAAATCAGGAGACCAACGCTGCGCTTGTCGATCCGAGGATGAGGGCGCGACTGGCCGACCTTGGCGGCACCATGCTGCCGGGTTCGCCGGCCGACTTTGCAAAGCTCATCGCCAGCGAAATCGACAAGTGGGGCCGGGTCGTCAAATTCGCCGGCATCCGGGCGGAGTGAACTGAAACGCTCGCGACCGCATCCTTAGCTTAGAAAATGTGAACGTTTCCAATGCGATTGGCTTCGTGATTCGATCCGCGAAATGCAGGACGCAGAAAAAGGCATCGGAGGGAGGTTGAGCATGCGGTCGGGTCATCGACATTTGCGGGATCGGCAGGCGTTTCGCCGGCAGTCATTGCGCAGCTTGCTGCTTTCGGGCGCCATCATGGTGGCGGCGCCGGCCGTGGCGGCCGAGGTCACGCCGCAGCGGCTCATCAATCCGGAACCCCGGAACTGGCTGATGAACCACCGCACCTATGACGGGCAGCGGTTTTCGCCGCTTGCCCGGATCAACCGGGACAACGTCAAGGCGCTCCGGCTCGCCTATGCGGTTCCGCTCGGCGGCGGTGGAGGCAACGAGTTCAACGAGGCGACGCCGCTCGCGGAGGACGGCTTTCTTTACATCACGGATTCCTGGGGCGTGCTCTACAAGATCGACGCAACGGCGGGAGACGTCGGCCGCATCGTCTGGCGGATGGACCCCAAGCAAGAGCAGCAGCGCCAGAGCCGGGGCGCGGCACTCTGGGGCAACCTGGTGATCACCGCCGCCAACAGCCCGGGGCGGGTCATCGCCACCGACAAGGAGACCGGCAAGGTCGTGTGGGAGACGACCTTCCCGGATATCGCGAGCGTGGTGATTACAACGGCGCCGCTCGCCATCAACGACAAGATCATCGTCGGTGCCGCCAACAGCGGGGCCGGCATCCGAGACTGGATCGCGGCGCTTGATGCCGCGAGCGGCAAGCGCGTGTGGTTGAAATACACCGTGCCGGCGCCGGGCGAGCCCGGAGCCGAGACCTGGAAAGGCCCCAACAACGCCTGGCAGACCGGCGGCGCGGCGGTCTGGGTCACCGGCACCTATGATCCGGACACCAACCAAACTTTCTGGGGAACCGGGAACCCGGTGCCGATGTTCGATC
This sequence comes from Xanthobacteraceae bacterium, assembly GCA_030037185.1. The sequence continues at coordinate 5,583 of JASHRR010000222.1, forward strand.
CGACCTACCGGCCCGGCGATAATCTCTACACCAACAGTGCGATCTCCTGGAATCCTGACACCGGCCGTATGAATTGGTATTTCCAATACACGCCCGGCGACCAGTGGGACTTCGACGAAGCCGGAACCCACATCCTGATCGACGCCGAGGTGGCCGGCCAGCCTCGCAAGCTCATCACCCACTCGGCCCGCAACGGTTTCGTCTACACGATGGACCGCAATAACGGCCAGATCATCGGCGCAAAGCCCTACCTCGACAACGTCAATTGGACGAAGGGCATCGACCAGAAGACCGGCAAGCCGCTCGACTACGACCCGACAAAGGACATCCAGATTTATTCGGGAATAGCCGTTCACAGCACCCCGAACGATCCGGTCAAGAAGGTATGCCCGACTATCCTGGGCGGCAACAACTACTGGCCGTCCAGCTATAGCCCGAAGACGAAGCTGCTCTATGTGCCGGCCCTGACCGGATGCGACGACGTGAAGATCGACACCGCCATGCACTCCAAGGAGAGAGGCTGGAACGGCGGCACGCGCTCGACCGCCGACCGGCTTGAGAGCAATCTGACCGCATTCGATCCCATCGCAGGCGAGATCAGGAAAAGCATTCACTTGCGCTATCCCAACGTCAGCGGCACGCTCGCCACCGCCGGTGGCCTCGTGTTCGTCGGCCTGACCGACGGCACCGTGGCGGCCTATGACGACACCACGCTGACGGAACTGTGGAAACTCAACTTGGGCTCCGGCTTCAACGCCCCGCCGATGACCTTCGAGGTTAATGGCAAGCAATACGTCGCCATCGCGTCCGGCCTTTACACCACCGGTAAGCGTACGCTGGCGAACTCGCCGGAAGTCAAGGAACAGCGCAACGCTACGGTCCTCTATGTGTTTGGGTTGTGAGACGCAGCGACAGTAGCCCGAATTGACGATGCCAAATCCGGGACCGCTGTGCCGCACGGCAACGCTGCTCCCGGGTTCGCTGACGCGAGGCTCCCAAGACGGTCACGGCCTCACAGCGCGTCGAAACAAGTCGTGATGGCCGAGCAGTACGCGCGCGCCTTGACCTGCCACCCATCGGAACAGCAGCTTGCCGGCAATGCGAAGCAGGCGCATGCGCATTCGGCCCCCGCGACCAGGCGCGGATGTTGCTGATCCCCATCGAAAGACGCCCTGCGGCGGAGAAGGACAACTGTGACCATCTCGACCGACGTCGCCAAGCGGGTCTACGATCACACCTTCAAGCTCGATCCGATCATCCGCAGCCTGCTCGACACCGACTTCTACAAGCTCATGATGCTGCAGATGATCTGGGGCCTCTATCGCGACGTCAGGGTGACATTTTCGCTGATCAACCGCACCGCGCAGGTGCGCGTCGCCGAGGAAATCGACGAGCGGGAGTTGCGCGATCAACTCGACCATGCGCGCACCCGCCGCTTCACCAACAAAGAAATGATCTGGCTCGCCGGCAACACCTTCTACGGCCGCGCGCAGATCTTCGATCCGAAATTCCTCGCCTGGCTCGCCGATTTCCAGCTTCCGGAATACGAGCTTCGCCGTGTCGACGGCCAGTATGACCTGCGCTTCGACGGGCCCTGGACCCACACCACCATGTGGGAGATCCCGGCGCTCGCCATCATCAACGAACTGCGCTCGCGCGCCGCGCTGCGGCGTTACGGCCGCTTCACCCTCGACGTGCTCTATGCTCGCGCCAAAGCCAAGCTGTGGTCGAAGGTAGAGCGGCTGCGGGAGCTGCCGGCCTTGCGGATTTCCGATTTTGGCACCCGCCGGCGGCACAGCTTTTTATGGCAGCGCTGGTGCGTGGAGGCGCTGAAAGAAGGGCTCGGCCAGGCGTTCATCGGCACCAGCAACGTGCTGCTCGCAATGGACTCAGATCTCGAGGCGATCGGCACCAACGCCCATGAACTTCCCATGGTGCTGGCGGCGCTCGCCCGCAATGATGACGAACTGCGGGCCGCGCCCTACCAGGTGCTGCGCGACTGGGAGCGTTACTACGGGGGAAATCTCCTGGTCGTTCTGCCTGATACCTTCGGCACCACCGCATTCCTGCGCGACGCGCCGGACTGGGTCGCGGACTGGACGGGCTTGCGTCCGGACTCGGCGCCGCCCGTGGAGGGTGGCGAGGAGGTCATCGCATGGTGGAGACAGAAGGGGCGCGACCCGAGCGACAAGCTTCTCGTGTTCTCGGACGCGCTCGACGCCGACACCATCGTGTCTACCTACCGGCACTTCGACGGAAAAGCGCGCATGAGCTTCGGCTGGGGCACCAACCTCACCAACGATTTCGACGGCTGCGCCCCCCAACCCGATGACGGCCTGCGCGCCATCTCGCTTGTCTGCAAGGTCAGCACCGCCAACGGCCGGCCGGCGGTGAAGCTGTCGGACAACCCGAAGAAGGCGACCGGGACGCCCGAGGAGGTCGCGCGGTATCTGCGCGTGTTCGGGGGCGAGGGGCGGGTCGAGCGAGAGGTGACGGTGTAAGGGGGAGAATGTCCACGACTTCGAAACACGAAAACGGTTGCTCCGTGATCGAGTTATCGACCTTCGGGTGGGGAACGTCCACGGGCTTTCCCGCACCTCTTGGGTGTTCCGACGACCCTGATGGGACCTTTAGCCGTGCGCTTGGGTCTTCTCCGGTGTAGCCTTTGCGGGCGGCGTCGCGCCTTAAAAGGAGCCGCTTAAAGAATGTTTCTGGCGCCGTGCAGCTTGCCGTCAGGAGGGGATCAGGCGGCGGACAACGCGTTGACGGGAAAGCCGCCGACCTTACCCTAGCAAGACCGAACGGACCGCCTTGAGCCAAGGAAATGCGGATCGAGACCGAGGCAGCACCGATCCGCGATGGCGCCGAACTGATCGGCGCAGCCACCGACTGCGAACTGGCAAGGCCCTGTGTGGCGACTCTCTTGCTGTCGCATTAACCCAACTTAGGCATTCGAAGCCGTCATGTATTTTCCGGCCTCAAGGCCGGCACGACCGGGCGCATCCCGACGATAGATGACAGGCAAGGCAGATCCGTTCCGGGTCCTGTCTGTCGACCAGCACTCAACCCGCCCGATGCGCGTTCCCTCGGATTGGCCGGCGCAAAGCGCGCATAAAGCTTCTCGGCAGGTGTTTCGGCTAGTAGACACCTTCGAAAGTGGCCCCCGATGTCGTCAGATCGGGCACCGGTCCTTCGAAAATCATACAGTCACCCCAGCTAAACCGCTTGCTGTTATTTTTATCTTAGATCCGCATCGTGTTCCTGCCATTTGACTATGGACTACAATATACGAATGTATTCCTAAGATCAGGTTCAAAGTTATGCCGAGTAAAATAAAAGTAGTTCACGAAGTTGAGAATGAGTTTTTACAATGCGGCTCACACCATGATTTAGGTATGTTCGTAGAGAACTTCCGTCGAGAAGGTGCGCTCATCCGAGCGATCACGTCGTAAGCCCAGCGCTAGCGATCAATGGCCAGGTATAAAGCGACGATCATCTTTGATGTTCCAGACGATGAAAGCCGTTCTGCAATCTTTCAGTATGTCTCCTTGTTTTTAGATCGAGTGGGTGTCAACAATGCGAGAGCGCGACAGGCGCTGCATCACTATCTTCTTGATGCCGGACGATATCGACAAGCAGGTGAGCGCTGAGAGCGACTATGGTCTAAAAGGTATGACGATAACCTACGAATCGTGTCTTGGGAACGGTTGGCCGTTGATTGTCAGAGTGGAGTTTCAAGTTAGCCTGGCCACGCGGAAGACACGAGCCAACGACGTCCATCACATCAGATCTTGCTCTCCGTGCTGAGCATCACGGACACGAAAGCAGAAATTTTAGCAGAGCGAAGGTGAGTGAATAAATGCCCGGCAAGCGAATCCAATTCGATGATTGGACGTGGCACGAACTCGATCTGCTTGCCCGTGATCGCATGATGGACTTCCAAGAGCTCGCCGACGAGGCGTTCAGCGACTTATTGAAAAAGCATGGGCGACCAACGGACCTGAAAACAGCTTTGCGCGAGAGTGTCAAAAAGGAAGGGTCAAAGGGACCTTCGAAGAAGGGACCTCCTCGCACTTGAAGGCGACAGCCGCTTTGTGCGCGGCATTGACCCATTGTCAGCTTGAACAATAGGGTCGGCGGGAAGATTTATGCATGAAAAGGGGAATTGATTGGCTTGCAGCAGTCATCGCCGCACATTTGCAGGAATGGGAGCCGTCGCCTCCGTTTGTTGAACTCGCCATTTTTGAGTGTGCCGATGCATATTTAATCGCGGGATTCCTCAACACCTTCTGTTTGCGAAATCTTGGCTCTCCGATTGCGGAAGGTCTGTTTCACCAATCGAGCATCGGCAGTGTCAGTGGCGTTGTTCTGGAGGACGGGCGTTCGGTTGTGATTAAGGCGCATCAACCCGAGCGTTCGCGCGAATTCCTTGCCGAGGTAGTGCGTGTACAGTCGTATCTAACAGAGCGAGCTGTTTTTGCGACCCAAGTGGTTGCGGGACCTCTTCCGCTTGGTCGAGGCTACGCCATCGTAGAGGCATTTACCGACATCGGCAGCAAGGCCGATGCGCACCGTCCCGAAATTCGTGGTGCGCTTGCGGCGGGCTTGCACGCTATCGTCCAAGCCTGCAATCCGCTTGTGGAGACGACCTCCCTAGGACCAGCCCTGCTGCGATCGGCGGGCGATGCGTTGTGGCCTACGCCCCACAGCAAGCTGTTCGATTTTGCTGCGAGCGCAAAAGGAGCAGAGTGGATTGACGATATAGCGGAACGCGCCCGAGGGCGAATGAGGCCTGTTGGCGACCTCGTGATCGGTCACTCCGATTGGCGCGTGGAGCATGTTCGATTTTCGGCGAACACGCCCGTTGTGGCATTCGATTGGGATAGCCTCTGTTGCGAGCGCGAACCAGCGTTAATCGGGACCGTGGCGAATGGCTTCTGCGCAGATTTCTCGCAAGGTGATAATCGGCAGGCTCCAACTCTCGACGAAGCGCGCGCATTCGTACGCGACTACGAGCGAGCGAGAGGCAGAAGGTTCTCAGCCGAGGAACGACGACTATGTGGTGCCTCCGTGGCCTACGCAAGTGCTTATACAGCACGATGCAGCCACGCAGCCGGCCACGATGAGCGCGAAACGCCAGGCACCTTCCAACATCTCGTTTGGAACGAGCGCGGGAATCTTTTCGAGATGTAGCCCTTCGAGGGAGAGCGACTTATTCCCGCCCGATAGTGCCTAGGATGCCCTCAGTTCCAACAGTTGCTAGACCCCTATTTTCCGGCACCATTGGTAATCACCTCGCCGACCGAAGGCGCGAGTCTGCCGGGGCTTCACAAGCTCGATGCATTTGCTATCGTAAGAAGATTGTCGCCAGGGCACTCGCACATGCGCTGGTTTAGATCACACCAGACCCACGTCGCTTGGTTGGCGTGCATTGCGCTGACCTGCCACCTGGTGCTGTCCTTTGGCCATATTCATGTCGGCAAAGTGGTCGGAAATTTCGGGCCTAGCATCGTTCCTTGTATCTCAGGGGGCTACTGATAATCCTCCAGGGAATCGGTCGGGCTTAGCGGATGAGGATTGCGCCATTTGCGTTAGCATCAGGCTGGCAAATGCTTTGATCGGCCCAAGCTTGCCGACGGTCGAAGAACCTGGTTTTATTTTCAAGTCATTAACCTGGCCTGCTCCACACGCTGGGTCTGTACGGTTCGCGCAATTCGGCGTGCGGGCGCGCGGGCCTCCTTACTCCTGAGCTGCCTGAGCCGGAGCATCCGCTTCCATCCCCCTAGGGCTGCTCGGATCGACCCACGCTCGCGCGATGTGCTATCACGCCTTCGCGTCGCGCGATCTGTCGAACCGATGTCGGGCCAACCTATCGAGATGCGACGACGGTGTTCTTGCGCTGCAGCCAGAGACGCTGGAGATCAGCACTGACCTTATCGATTCAAAGTGGTCAACCGCCTTGATCGGGAAGGCGCATCGACCGGAGCTTGTTGACCGCATGATCAGTTCTCCGGATCTTTGGCCGGCTTCAAAAAGGCCATCATGTGGCCGGCCATTATCCAAGCTGATGGCCAAGGGAGAAAGCAATGAACCGTTCCTACGTGTTGGCCGCAACCGCAGCTCTTGTCGGCATCGGCATGACCGCCCCCGTGGCGGCGCAAGGCCTGCCGAGCGAGACGCACAAGATGCTGCCTGCTGCGCTCGCCGTCGAGGCGGCACAAACCGCGATCGCAACTTGCAAGGGCCAGGGCTACAACGTCGCCGCTATCGTCACCAATCGCGAGGGCACGCCCATGGTCCTGATAGTGGGCGACGGCTCCGGCAAGCTCAGTTCCGAGATCGCCCGCCGTAAGGCTTATACGTCGGCGAGCTTGAGAGTCTCGACCATGGACTTCAACAAGCGCGTCGCCGGGGGCGGATTCAATCCTTCCGTTTTCGATCCGCAGCTCGTGACGGCTGCGGGTGGCCTGCCCATCAAGGTCGGCAACGACACGATAGCCGCCATTGGCGTCAGCGGTGCCCCCGGCGGCGACAAGGATGAAGCCTGCGCTCAGTCGGGTCTCGATAAGATCAAGGGTAGCTTGCAATAGCGGTGCTTGCCCCTCTCTCCGCTACTCCCCCAGGGAGAGAGGGGACGTCAAGTTTAACGCCTCTGGCGACGCGAAGCAGGAAGCCACGCGCTTTCGCGACTTGATTATTGCAACCGTCCTCGGGCGGCATCGTTCATGCCGATCGGCGCGCAAGCCTTGGACGACTTGAAATATCCGGACTTGAAGGGGAAACGGCAACCGCTAGCCGTCCTGACCGGCCTGCCCTGCCTGAGCCTCCCGTTCGATCTGTCGCGTCGCTCAACTCGGCAGCTTTGGGCCCAGTGGGCTGACCTGCTGACCACGTCGGCGGTGCGTTCGGTGCCCCTCCGGCTCCGGACGCACCTGGCGGCTGCCCACTTTCATATCGGCCCACCTGGGACAAGCGGGCCTTGCTGGGCGCTGCCAAAATGCGACAATGCGATATTATGCAAACGCAATCAGGAGGAGCCAATGAAAATCGCACGCCTGACGTCGTTCGTCCTCGCCGCCGCCACTGCCGTAATACTGCAGGCCAACGCGACACAAGCGGCCATTAAAACCCAGTGGATCGATTACAAGCAGGGCAACACGGTGCTGTCCGGCTATCTGGTTTATGATGACGCCGTCACTAGCAAACGCCCCGGTGTCCTGATGGCTCACGACCGATCTGGCTTTTCCGAGGGCACCATTGCGGATGCCGAGATGATCGCCAAGCTCGGCTATGTGGTGTTCGCCGAAGATATGTTCGGCAAGGGCGTGGTGCCCAAGACCGTTCCGGAAATGACGGACCTGATTACGATCTACAACAACGACCGTCCGCTGATGCGCGCGCGCGCCCTGGCCGGGTTCGATATCCTCAAGGCGCAGCCGATGGTCGATCCAACGAAGCTCGCCGCGGTCGGCTACTGCTTCGGTGGCACCGTCGGGATTGAGCTCATTGAAACCGGCGTGCCGCTTCTCGGCTTCGTCTCGGTGCATGGCTCATTCCGCAACTTCGCGGCCGAAGCCGCCAAGAACATCAAGGGTCGCGTCCTCATCCTGCACGGCGCCGAAGACCCGGTTGCCCCGATGGAGGAACTCAATGCCGTGATCTCTCAGTTCCGCGCCGCCAAGGTGGACTTCGAGGTCAACCTCTATAGCGGCACCACGCACGGCTTTACGCATCCTCAGAACCCTTCGGAAGTGCGCGCCGACGAGGAATACAAGGTGGCGATGACACGCTTCCTCAAGGATATCCTTACGCATTGACCACCGACTTGCGGTCGGGGTCAGACTCGGCTGCGCCGGCCGCCTGGCCGGCGGGTGTATTTGCGGTCGCCGCACTGCTGTAGCGGACCCATTTCGGTCCAGTCGGATCGGGTATCCTTCACGCGACCGGACCCAGACAAGGCCGCCGATGATCCTACCGACCCTCACCGGGCTGCCCACGGAGGATAGACTCTCCGGAAATCGCGCGCAGCGTCGCGCCCACCGCCGGGTCTGCTTCGCCAGGCGAGCTGGGGGGTGTATGCTCAGCCTGCGTGTTACACTTATGGGAGATCAGACATGAGCAGGATACAGGTTATGGCGGCCGCCGCCTTGGCGTCGTTATTCGCGGTCTCCACGGCATGGGGACAACAGCAGACCCAGCGTATCGCCGGCATCATCGATAAGATCGATGGCAAAACGCTGTACATCAAATCGGCCAGCGGCCCGGTCACCCTGACGCTCGCCGACAATGCGGTGATTGTCGCGCGGGTGAAGGCGACAGCCGCTGACATCAAGGCAGGTGACTATGTCGCTACCGGCGGCGTTCCGCAGCCCGACGGGACTCAGAAGGCAGTGGAGCTGCGCATCTTTCCCGACAGTATGCGCGGCAATGGCGACGGACATCGGCCGGGGTGGCCCGGTGCCCCCAACGGCACCATGACTAATGGCGCGGTCGGCCAGACCGTCAGCAGTGTGGAGGGCCCCGTCCTCACGGTGAAATACAGGGACGGCGAGAAGAAGATCATCGTTGGCCCGAGCGTGCCGATTCAGCGTCTGGAGATGGCCAACAGGAGCGAGCTTAAATCCGGGGCCGCCGTAGCGGCCGCCGCCGCCACCAAGCAGCCGGACGGCACCTTCACCGCCGCCCGCATCGATTTCGGCCGCGGTGACGTCGTTCCCTGAGGCGCAGGTCCTGACGCCGTAACGTAAATAGCGGCCCGGGGACGAATGCAGGCGTCGGCCTCGGCCGCCGGCAGGGGTGGTAGCGCAGCTCGTGGGATCGCGCTGGTGCGGTGCCGGTTGAAGACGAAAGATGAGCCGGCGCTCGCCCTGGCGGACTACGACGCGGGCTCGATTACCGTGCTGGATGGAGGGATGCTGTCAGACGGTGCAACGGGACCATTATCGACTGAGGGAGAAATATCGGCGATATAGGACATGTTGAGCGTGCTCCTTTTCCGGTTTTGGTCGGCCGGCGATGAGAGATGCAGAGAAGGCCGGGCCTCGGGATCCGGCCTTTTTCGTTTATGCAGGGGAGAGGGGCTCCGGCAAAGCGTCAACAGTCGGCGGGGCGTCGAGAGCCAGCGTCCAATGAACTTGTCGGCGTCAAGCGCACCACCAGGAAGGCAAATGCTCGCAGCGCTTGCGCGTCATATTGACGACGCGAACGATTCCCTTCTCGCCAAAACGGGCCGATCGAGAGGGTCGATTCCAGGTATCGGCAATGACATGCTGGCTCCCTCAGTGTTAATCGGGGCCAATTTAATTAGCGGATTTCGGAGGGGTGCCTCAGACTCAGGTCTTACTGAACGGAAGTTCGCTATTCCGTTGAGTGAGAGGCTGGATATTGCGGAGCGAATCGGTTGATTGCGGAGAGTGCGTTTCCGCTAAAAATGGATCCCGATCCGGCCCGAGCCCCTGCCACCGTTGACGGCGTCGGTAAATCTTATGCCGTCGTGAAGGTGATAATATTTGCCGGGTTCCTGAACAAAAAATCAAAGACAGTGCCATCACTTCTGATGATGGGCGAGAGGAGGCCACCAGACTGGGTCCGAGGATGAATGATGACCGTTGTCGTGCCCCGCGCGAAAGTGCCGCTCTGCGCGATGTCGATGACGCAGTGGACTAGCCCTGACAATACCGATGTACGATTCCAGCGCCCCGCAAAGGTGGCGCTCGGTTTTGCCTCGCTTCGAGACTTTCTCGACGGCCAGATATCGCTTATCGCCCGACCCGCTCAGCTCGGAGCACCTGGTGGACGATGGTTGCAAATTCTCCAGCCTCTCCAGCCCGCGATTTCTGACGTTTTGAGCTCCAGCCGATAAGTCGCCCACTCAGGATGTGGATCGTGAAAAAGTCCGCTAGTCTGTGCATGTCCGATATCGACAGCTCAATGCCTGTGCGCAGCAGCGCGGCTGCCGGGCGCGCATCTCCTCTCCGTAGAAGCCACTGAAAGGCGACGTACCAGCGGTGGCGAGGGTCGTCGGGCAATGCCGAGGAGAGAAACGGGACCCGCTGGGAATCAGCGGTTTTTGTCGCGTCTAAATGGCGAACAGACGCGACAGAAAAGGCCGGCTACCGGGTGCAACCCCTTGATGCATCGGCTTATTTTAGATGCTTGCCGAATTAGAGAAACAAGCTCTTCATCTGCCCTTCCGGATAGCGTGTTCCTGCTGCCGCTCCGGGCGGTATCGCGGCCGATATTTCGGCGATGTCGGTTTTGCTCAACTCGACCTGCAGCGCGCCTAGGTTCTCGACCAGCCGTTCTTTCCGTTTGGTCCCCGGAATCGGAATGATGTCGGGACCCTGAGCGAACAGCCACGCCAGCGCGAGCTGACCGGGAGTGCACTTTTTGCGCTGCGCGATCGCCTCGATCCGATGAACGAGGTCGAGGTTGTGGGCCAGGTTGCCATCCGCAAAGCGCGGATGGCGCCGGCGGCTGTCCGTCTCCACCAAGCTCGCCGTTTCCTCGACCTTGGCGGTCAATAAGCCTCGCCCGAGCGGCGCGTAGGCGACGAAGGTGATGCCGAGCTCCCGTGTAGTGCCCAGCGTTTCTTCGCCCTCGACCCGGTAGAGGAGCGAGTATTCATTCTGCACCGCCGCGATCTGATGGACGCTGTTGGCCCGGCGGATAGTTTGCGGCCGAGCCTCGCTGAGACCGAGAAAGCGGACCTTGCCGGCCTCCACCAGGCGCGCCATGGCGCCCACCGTCTCTTCGATCGGCACAGTTGGATCGACCCGGTGCTGATAATACAAATCGATCACCTCGACGCCGAGGCGCTTAAGGCTCGCCTCGCAGGAGCTGATCACGTACTCGGGCCGCCCGTCGGCTACCTTGCCGCCGCGGCCGCCCAGATTGCCGAATTTGGTTGCGACAAACACCTCCGAACGCCGCCCGGCGATCGCCTCGCCAAGGAGCGTTTCGTTGTGCCCGAAGCCATACATGTCGGAGGTGTCGAAGAGCGTCACCCCACGGTCGATCGCTTCACGGATCAGTTCAACTGCGGCCACATCGTCGCTCAAGCCGTATACATTAGACAGTGACATGCAGCCGAAGCCGATGGCCGAGACTGCGGTCGAGGACAGCTTGCGTGTCTCAATGATGGAATGATCGCTCACCTGTTCTCCCCTCAAAAAAGCACGCGCGCGTGCCGCAAGCGCGATGCCGAAGACTAATAGCGCAAAATCCGAGTGAAGCACGGATTTTCGGCCGACGACCAAGCGCCGCACGCTTTTCGGGCGCTGTTGCTGGCAGGTGTGGGGGCGCCTAGGCGGGGTCGTGCCCACCGAGAAAGACGCACGCAAATGTGGCGTGTAGAACGCTGGGGCGGGCGCCGCATCGTCTTTACCGGCGACGAAGCCACGGCGCGAGCCAAGTGGCAGCAGCTTCACCTGGCCCTGCGGCAGGGAACGGTTGACCTAATCGACCCGGACGGCAACGTTGTCGAGCTCGTGGACGCCGCGAGCTAGGACAAGATTGACATGATGATGGATTGGATCGGTGGACTCATCGCGGGCATAGCCATCGGTGCCGGCATCATCGGCCTCGCGAGCTTAACAAGGAACTCTCCAGAGCGCCGGGTACGTCACCTCAGCTACAGGGCGCGCATCCTGGCGCGTTGCGATATCTGCGGCGCCCGCACCGAGCAACACCGCAAGGAGCGATGCAGGGGCATTTGCGGACGTCAGGAAGGTGATCCAGCATGACTAGAACAATGCTCGCACCAAAGCCAGAACTAGGCCAGGCCGCACCGGCCGCCATTGACTGTGCGTCCACTGCCGTGGGATCACCTGCACGAAGGAAGAATCCGACCACCCTCGATCATCCGCTGAGCTTGGACGATGATCCTGTCGTACAGGGGGACAACCATTTGTTGTAGCCACGGCGCCAACCTGCTGCCGCTGGCTTGTGGCTTCGCGTGCCACTACGTCTTGGGCTGTAACCGGTCCGCTGCGACCGCGAACTCATGCGGAGGGCTGTGATGAAACTCGGATAGCTGTGAAGCTGCTGTCGGTCCCTGCCGCTGCTGCGCGGTCGCAACAGGAATTGCAACGATTCTATCAGGATATTCAAAACTTCAGCGGATGGATGAGATAGAGCTGAGATAGCTCGGCTGGACAAGGTATCGGCTGCCGCAACAGTGATGCTGACAGGCAAAAAAGGGATAGACCACGGCCGTCGTGTTGGCCCGCGCAGAGCAGCGCTTACCAGGAGGTAGGTGACTGGCGCCGGCCTTCGCGTTCGCGGACCTGACGCGGCGGCTGCCGCAGGCGGCGGAGGTGGCGGCCGAGAGGCGCGAGCAACCAGACGGCGGCCAGAAAGGCGCTGCGCGAGCGGGTGGCGGCGGCGCTGGCCGAGCGCGACGGCCGAGGCACCAGCATGACGTTGACGGGAACCAGAACCGGAGGTCGGCGCCTACTGACCCTTGGTCCGTTGAGGTGACATTATTCGAATCGCTGAACATGCATTGCTCGCCGGGCTCGCATACGCCCCTCTGCGGCCAGTGGCCGGCGCGACCCACGTCCAGGACGCAGGTGTGCGGGAACGATGGGTTCAGTGTTGATCATAGATCACGGACGCCGCGAAGTCGTCCCGAGCGCTCAGGCTCACCTCCGTCAGCGTGCCATTGCAGACGCTCGCGTCCCGCGCCGTAGGGCTCATCACCAGCATAAGCAGGCAACAAAGCGCTATATTTCTCGTATCACTCCTCCCCATCCCCATTTCTTTTCGCCGACCTGCTAGGGGCGCACGCGAGGGGGAAATCGATAGTGATGGAATAATATTCCTCTGCCTCGTTCGTGGCGGTCGTCTTGGCTGTATTGCTGTGGCAGGACAGAGGCCCGCGGCAGATACTGCTCAAGTGAGGCGAGGTGCCACCGCGCGAGCGTGGCCGCCCTCTACGTCGCACACCGGCAGCGCCACGGCAGCGTCGATGTCATCGAATGGAGTCAGTTGCGGGGCAACACGCCGCCGCGTGACTCTCCCTTCCGCTCGAAATCCATGAACCCAAGCCTCCTCGGCTTTCACGTGAGCCACCCACTTCGCTAATGTGGAAGGAATGCGAGCCTGGCGGCGGGAACTAGTGAAAGACAGCCAGTCATTGCAAAATCCGTTTTGCCTTGAAGATAACGGCGAGGCTGCGACCCGGTCGCGACGAAAATCTGCAAGCTCCAACCCTGCCTCTCCGCCAGACTTCGGCACGAAACAGTGTCTAGTCGGGACAGGACGTTGGTTTTCCGGCGGCTCGAGATCTTTGCGCGCGAAACGAGAGATGCCGGAGGAACTGGTCACTTGCAGAAGGCTGATGCCGTGAAATGGTAGCCGATCATCAGGGAGTTGGGGATCAACGCGGAATGATCTGCTCCCGGTCACGGTCAAAACCTGAAAGGCTCACATGGAGCAAATCGCGTCCCCAGCACCCCGATGACGGGACGAAATGTTGCGACGCAGCGGTATTCAGCCTTGGGCGAGAAACGGAAGTCATCCCGCCGCCGCCAGAATCTCGTTCCACGCCTCCGGCGTGACCGCATAGGGGCCGACCGCGCTGGCGTGAAATTTCCGCCACAGCGACGGGTGGATCAGTGACGCAACCAGCGCAGCGACGACCGGCACCGCCGCGATGGGATCGCCCGCGACCGGCGTCAGTTCCTCGACCGAGCCGGCATAATCGCCTCGCGCGAAAATGGCATCGAACGCTTCGCGAATCACGGCACCTCGTGCGCCATGCCGTTCGGCGGCCCCGAGAATCGCGAGCAGCGTCTGGCGCGTGCGCACGCGCGCGCTGCCCGCCGACCGCTCCTGTGCCGGTGCGTTGCCGGCGACGTCAAGCATGGCGGCGACGAGGTCCACGCCGGCCACAAGGGCATTCGCCGGTTCGACGAGCCGCGGATTGACGTCGATGATGACAGGCCCGCTATCGGCAACAATTAGGTCCATCGACAATGCTCCATGCCAGTCAAGCGACGCAACGAGCCGCGCAACCATGTCGGCGAGCCCTGGTAAGGCCATGCTCTCCTTCAGCGACGCCCCGCCGCCGACGCCTTCCCGCAAGCGCAGGCAAGCATGATGTGCGACAAGGCGGCCCCTGTCTGCGACCGCTTGCACCATAGCGAGTGGCCCGGATGCCTGGCTCTGCGCGATTAGTTCGGATCCCCCGAGACCGAACTCGCGCGCTGCTGCCCCGAGCTCCTGTGCGTTCGTCGCCCGCTGGACACCCGAACTCGCCGTGCTCACGGGTCGTTTGACGAAGACCGGATAGGTTGCGACGTTCCGTAGATCGTTCGCGGTCGAAATCACGAAAGTCTGCGGCTGCGGCGCGCCGATGGCTTTCAGCGTGCGAAACGCCGAAATCTTGTCCTGCACCCGCGCGAGGCTCGCGAAAGGCGGGACAATCGTCGCGACACGAAGGTATTTCCGGCGCGCCGACAGCACGGTTACCTGCTCTTGCGTTGGAAACAGCAGTTCGATCTTGCGTTCGCCTGCAATGCGCTCGGCGGCCGCAAGCCAGCCAAAGGGGTCGAGCCCGAAGCGCGGGACATCGTGCACCGCCCTTACGTACCGCGTGAAACGTGTTAGACAGATTCTCGACGACGAGAGAATTTCGACTTGGTGTCCGAGCGAACCGAGTCGTCCTGCGACCTGACGGGAGGTGAGTCCGGACCCTTCGGAGAGCAAAATGCGCATGGAAGATATCTAGCGAGGCTGCGCCTCAGACCGACGAGGCGTGTTGATAGACTCGCACGCGGTCGCGCATCTAAGGCCGATTGGTTCGTCTCGCTCCCCCACTCCGGAGGGTGAATTGCGCTGTGGATAATTATCGCGAACACGGAGAACGGTACA
>JASHRR010000223.1 GCA_030037185.1 Xanthobacteraceae bacterium
CGCCTGCATAAAGACGCCCGCGCCGTTGCGCTCCCGCCAGCTTGCAAGGCGGGCATCAGCCGCTGCCTGTGCCTCGGCCGACCAATTGGGTGGACACAGATCCTCCGCGATCTCCTCGTATCGCTCGTTGGTCGGCAAGGGGCGATCGAAATCAATCCAGTTGCGATTGAGATCGACGTTGTCCTCGTTCGTACGCCGCAGCCACGCGAATCCGTAAGGGTTGACCGCGTGGACCAGGAGCGCTGCGGTGTCGCGCGGCAGCCGCCGGTTCTCGCTGCAGCGAATCCACTCGGTCTGTACGGCCGAACCAAAAAAGCCCTCCACGCCGTGGACGCCGGAAAATGCCACGAATACCTTGCTGGCCGAGCGATCGCCAAACCACGCAATATCAATCGAGAGATCGGCGCCGTCCGGGCCCCGCGCAGGGTGAGCAATGCGCTCAAGTTCCCCGTCTTGAGCTTTGGCCGCTTCGACGAATTTCATCCGAGCTTGGCCGTAATCGGCGCTGAAGTTTTCCACAGCGAGACGATCTCCTTTCATCTTACTACGATACTCGTGCGAACGCGCGCATGGTCGCCGCGCCGACGGCAGCACTGATCAGCGTGATCGACGCGGTGGCGAGCGCGGTTCTGCCATCCGCCTGCCGGCGGAAAGGTACTCTTTCGAAAGCTGGCTGTCCTTTATCACCCTGGAAATCGCAAGCGCTCCGATCATGGTGGCGATAACCGTCTTCGGGTCCTGATCTAAGCGGTCTGCCCCTATCGCCTCTTCCGCAAGCGCCGCGAGGGCGCCGATGCACTCGGTCAATGCTTCACGCACCGCGCTGGACGAGCGCGCAGCTTCCGTAATAAGCGCTGCCGCAAAGCAGCCTTTGCCTGGATGGTCGCGGTGAAGGACGCTCAGATAGGCATCCAGCATGGCGCGTAGTTTGAAGCCAGGTGGCGCTGCATTTATCGCTGCCGAAAGGTAAGCCAACGTC
The DNA here is from genome assembly GCA_030037185.1 of Xanthobacteraceae bacterium. The sequence goes on from JASHRR010000223.1 coordinate 980, forward strand.
TCCCCGAACGCGGCCCGGCAGGTCTCGATGACGAGATCTTCCTTCGACGAGAAATGCGCGTAAAAGCCACCATGTGTGAGACCTGCAGTGCTCATCAGATTGGCGATGCCTACCGAGGCAATGCCTTCGGCGCGAAAGCGTTTCGCCGCCGTTTCAACGATCAGCTGGCGCGTTCTGTCTCTCCGTTGGGCATCGTAACGCATGGCTTCACTGTCTAGGTGGAGCAAGCAAGAAACAGCTTGTAATTTTTCATATGATGGGTATCATATCAAAATACATTAATGCTGTCGAGAGCTCAAATGGCCTTGCAAACGACCGATACGAGCGGGTCCGCAGCCAAATTGCCGGCATTGTCCGAAGGTCCGTCGTCATGAGTCTCCCGGATCATCCCACGGTCGTGAAAATTAGGGCGCAGGGTATCCGTCCGGAGCAATCAAAACCTCTGAACGCTGCCGAACTGAAAAAGCTCGCATTTAGATGCGGGGCTGATGATGTGGGGCTTGTCGAGATTGAAAGGCCTGCCCTCGACGACCAGCGCGACTACATCCGCCAAGTCTTCGCACCCACCCGCACCCTCCTATCCTTTGTTGTGCGGATGAATCGTGAGCCGGTAAGGTCACCCGTCCGTTCGGTAGCAAACCAGGAATTTCATGCCGTATACGACTGCGTGAACGAGACGGCACGCAACATCGTGCGGGAGCTTGAGAAGGAGGGGGTGCAGGCAGCCAATGCGGTCGCAGCCTTCCCAATGGAAGCGCATCTGCCCGGCCGGGCCTGGACGGTGGCTCACAAGCCAGTCGCCATTGCGGCGGGCCTCGGCAGGATGGGCATCCATAGAAGCGTCATTCATCCGAAATTCGGCAGTTTTGTGCTTCTCGGGACGGTGCTGATCGCGGCCGAGGCGAGTGCGTACAGCCACCCGCTCGACTATAATCCGTGCATTGAATGTAGGCTCTGTGTCGCCGCATGTCCGGTGGGGGCGATCAAACCTGACGGCTACTTTGATTTTCTTGCCTGTTACACGCACAACTATCGGGAGTTTCTTGGAAATTTCGGCGATTGGGTCGACGCAATCGTGGAATCGAAAGATACCAACGCTTACCGGCAGCGAGTTTCCGACGGCGAAACGCGCTCAATGTGGCAGTCGCTGTCCTTCAAGCCGGGTTACAAAGCAGCTTACTGCATCTCCGTCTGCCCGGCTGGAGAGGACGTTATCAAGCCCTTTTTGCAAGACCAGGCCCAGTATCGGCGGCGTGTGTTGAAGCCCTTAACCAGCAAGGAAGAGGAACTTTACGTGCTTCCGGGCTCGGACGCGGAGAATTATGCGTCGAGGCGCTTTCCGCATAAAATACTGAAGCGGGTCGGGCGCCAACTGCGCGCGGCCACGATCCGGCAATCCTTGATGGGACTGAGGCTGAGTTTTCAGCGCGGCCGGGCAAAGGGCTTAACTGCGACCTACCACTGGACATTCACTGGAAAAGAGCGGCTTCAAGCGACCGTGCGCATAGCGGAGGGCAAGATCGCGATAGAGACCGGTCACACTGGCACTCCTGACGTGACAATCGTCGCCGACAGTGCGACCTGGCTGCGGGTTCTCTCCAGGGACTACAGCATCTTGCGTGCGATCCTCTTACGGAAGGTCGCCGTGAAGGGGCCGATGTCCCTATTGCGGGCGTTTGGACGCTGCTTCGTCTAGGGATAGCTGGAGTATCAAGCGACCGATGCATAGGCGTGAGTTGCTCAAGGCAGCGGCAGCCTGCATCGCGAGTAACAGGGCTGCTGTTCAGGCCCGCGCGCAAGACCATTCCGATCCGGCAAAGCGAGAGCACAGGTCAATGACTCCATCGCAGATAACGCAAGAGACGATCTCAGTCCTGCATATAACGATCGCATCAGTAAAGCCGTTTGACGAGGTTAGGGGCGCGCTCGAGCAGCTTGTGCCCCGCCTTGACGAGGGAGTTTTCAAACTCCTTCGTGACGGTAAGGGGGAACAAGCGCTGCGTGAGCTTGAGGTGGGGCCGCCTCTTTCCATTTTTGGATTTCGCGACCATGGCGCTTTGCTTCAAATCGCTGGGCTGAAGCGCAAGGCACTGCAATATGACATCGGGAATCCGCTCACGGCCTCCAGGATGACGCGCCACCAGCTGTCGGCGGCGCTTTACGCGCCGGTCCGCGTACTTTTGCGCGAAAGTCCCGAAGGTGGCGTCGCTTTCGAATACGACCGGCCAAGCGCCGTCTTCGGACAATTCAATGACGCCAAAGTCAACGCAGTCGCGCTAGAACTCGATGAGCAGCTGCAAGCGGCTCTGAACAGGGCGGCGGCTTGAACACAGACTACCAGGACCGGCATCCGCTAATGGTCATTGGCGTCGGATCAAGCAAGTCGCCGACCTGTCCGCAAGACCTCCGATCGCGTCGGCCGGCGGGCAGGAAGGGCCAAATGCAGAAGCCATCGAGCAGTCCGCGCGCGCTATCGATGAACCTTATCATTCGCCAGAATGACACCTCGACCTTGTGTTTTCGGCAGCAACGCATTCCATAATTTCCCCTGGGAAGTCCACCCGATACGTTCGCAGAAACGCAATAGCCGTTCCGCGATGTGGAGTGCGACAAAGCGATGGCCCGAAAGATTGCCTCTCCACGCTGACAACCGGGCAATCGAGCGGCTCATACGTTGAAGACAAGACGCGCGAGGCGTTGGCCGAGCTCGATGGGCCTGCTGCGATCACGGGCAATGGCCAGGTTCTGGAGGACGGATTGCGGGCGATCAGATTGTCCCGTCGCCGGCACCACCATCGAGGAAAAAGAAACAGAAATGACGAGCACCGAGACTACCATGCCCGACTACAGCATCGACCCGGCGGCGATGAGCACCGAGGCGATCGAGCGCGACTTGCCCAGCTATGCTGCGGCCACAGGGCAGGTGCAGCTATAGGCGCGGCTCGATCAACTCACCGGGCCGCCGTGACGAGGAGCACATCGCAAACAGCAACATCATTAAATCTAAGGCAAAACCGTACGGGCTGTTGGCGTATCCTGCTGACGGTTCTCAGCAAGCTTGCAAGTCGTGGCAGACGAGCCAGTTGGGATTATTCCACTGCCGCAATTCTTCACGCTCAAGTCTGTCGTTTTTGTTGACATCAAGGCGACTGAACGTCTCTGACATGAATTGTAGGAATTCGTCTTTTGAAACGGTACCACTGTGGTCGGTATCCATCATACGCAACAATTGCTCGACGTCGACCTTAGCTGCTGCGTTGGTTCTGACGCCGAAAGGGAATGTGGTGCTCAAGGCCTCTTTGCTGTCAAGCTCGCCACTTTTGTTGACATCTAGACGATCGAATGTCTGCGACATGAATTGCATAAATTCGTCCTTTGACACGCTGCCGTTCCGATCCTTATCCATCAGGCGCAGTAATGCCTGAACATCTGCTGATGCAACCGCAGCCGTGTGCTTGCCGACGGCAAATGCGCTGGCCGATGCAGAACCGATCATCACTGATATTCCAACAAGTGCAATAAGTCTTCGATACATTAGGATTCCTCCTATTTATTTCCAACAATTTTGCAAAGAGCACGGGTCTTCCGGCCGGGCATTGAGCAAGATCAATCATGTCTTGGTTGACATCTTCGCAGTGCGACAGTTGGCATGTGAGGATGCAGGCAGTTGCGCGATCGGTGCCGGGTGTAGGGCGTGAAGACAGTTTCCTGTACGGCCGTTCACGACGCCAACACTGTTAGTGCAAGGGGCTGTTTTGATCGCGCCGGGGTTGCTCTCGTGGTGCACATACTCTAGGGCGCTTCCCGTCGCATTTTGACGCGGGGGCGGCACGTGGACAAAGGTTCATGCTGCTGGGCAGCGGTCTAGTGCTACCGTCTCGGCGCGCGCGGTTTATCCCATTGACTGAGCGTGGCCCCGGCCTTCTGCCCTATTAACCCGGACAGAGGGCCGGGTGTCCCAATCGTAATTGTCCAGTTGCGCGGTTGCGGGGCGGGGCCTGGAGTTTCATTTATGACCAGGGCCGAAGAGCTAGAAGCGGTCGCCAGAGCCCTGTGCTTGATCGATGGCGTCGACCCGGAGTCGATCATCGACGTGCCTGGGCGAACCCCCGAGATGGCATGGCACAGTTATCGTGACCAGGCGCGGCAGGAGCTTGCGAAGGCGGGCGCCGACGCATGATGACAACGTGCTGCCGGCTACCAGGACAGCCATCGCGAAACTGTCGCAATTTCGCTGCTCAATTTTGAGGCGGGAAATTACCTGGACTTCATCGCCGAGGCGGCCGGCAAGGTGGAGCACCAGCTTCTCCATCGCGCCAACGTTGAACTCAACCGCCTCAAGCGGGCCGCCATTCTGATTCAGGCCGGCGCCGGCTGCTGTGATGACAACGTCCTCGTGGCGCTGACATCTTCCCGCGAAATCTGGATGCGGTGCTTTACGCCGATATCTCGAACACACCTCGATCATCCGCCGACGAAGAGGGCTCATCGACTTCGACTGACGCTAATCGGGGCTCCATTGACAATTGGGCCCGCGACGCTGACGCGGCCTCAGGCGCCGGCCTTACCTGCGCGCAACTGGTACCAAAAAAGCGGTTGAAATCCGACGCTTTCGCATGAGGCAAACACTGCTCGCCGCGGCGATCGCAGAGGTGCAGCAATTCGGCGGGCTCGTGCTCATTTCGGCGGCCCCGGCTTGGTCC
>JASHRR010000224.1 GCA_030037185.1 Xanthobacteraceae bacterium
ATATTGGCAAGGTCGAGATCGACCGGTCCTCCTGCCGCAATCGTAGAGGCATCGGGGTTCATTTGGTCGATCAACGGAAGCAGAGTTGACGCTGCTCCGATCGCTCCTGCCGCGGTAGTTGCGACATAAAGAAAATCACGACGCGTCGGCTCCCTGGACCGAACATCGGCGCTCGAAGTTGCGCTGTTCATCGCAGGCCTCGCTGATGTGTAGGACCCTTGCGTTTCGGCTCACGCGCGACGCTGAACAAGCCGATCGTCTTGCATATCGCCGCTCGAACGCGATTTTTCCATGCCCGCTTTTGCATAGCCACTCGAAGGCGCATGCTGCCTGCGCCGGCCTCGATGGCGCGTCACAGCGCCCACTCGCTGGGCTTGCGCTTGCTGATCAGTGCGCCGGGAGCCCGCGGATTCAGGTGGGCGACGTACCTTTGTCGGGTAGCACGTCACTTGGCCTTGGCCCTCCCGATCCTTTGAAAGCGCCTGCCGGCGAACTAGGTTCGGGGTGGCGAGGGCGATGGGGCAATCCGCGCGGCTGCGCCGCCACGGCGGCGACGCTGCAGCCAATCGGCGAGGCGATCGAGATAGAGATAGATCACGGGCGTCGTATAGAGCGTGAGGAACTGGGAGACGAGCAGGCCTCCGACAATGGCAATTCCGAGCGGCCGACGCAGCTCCGAGCCGGCGCCGTAACCAACTGCCAGCGGAAGGCCGGCGACGATCGCGCACATTGTCGTCATCATGATGGGTCGAAACCGCAGCAGGCACGCTTGGTGGATCGCATCGCCGGGGCTCTTGTGGTCGTGTCGCTCGGCTTCGAGCGCGAAGTCGACCATCATGATCGCGTTCTTCTTCACGATGCCGATTAGAAGAATGATGCCGATGAAGGCAACGAGGCTCAGATCATAGTGAAACAACATGAGCATGAGCAGCGCTCCGACGCCGGCCGAGGGCAGAGAGGAAAGAATCGTGATCGGGTGGATGAAACTCTCATAAAGTATTCCCAGCACGACGTAGATGACGAGAATCGCTGCCAGCACCAACAGCGGCGTAGATCTGAGTGAAGCCTGGAAGGCTTGCGCGGTGCCCTGGAACGAGCCTTGGAGAGTGGCAGGCACGTTGAGCTGCCCGCCCAAGGCGGTTATCGCGTCCACGGCTTGGCTCAGCGCGAAGCCCCGCGCGAGGTTGAACGACAGCGTCACGGAGGGAAAGACGCCCTGATGATTAATGGTCAGCGGCACGACCTGATTCGTATAATGAGCAATTGCCGACAGCGGCACCTGCATGCCGGTGCTTGAGCCGACGTAGATTCTTGACAAGTCTCCCAGTCCGATCTGGAACTGCGGTTGCACTTCTAGGATCAGTCGCGGCTGCTGTGTCGGCGTATAAATCGTCGCTATCTGCTGCTGCCCAAACGCCGCATAGAGCGCTGCGTCGACGGCCGACATGGTGATGCCGCGGGCGGATGCCGCCTGTCTGTCGACCTCAAGGGTGACCTGCGTTGAGGCTATTTGTTGATCCGACGCGACATCCGTCAGAATTTTCAGCTGCTCCATCTTGGCGAGGATGATGGGCGCCCAATGATTCAACTCATCCGAATTCGTATCCGTGAGGGTGTATTGATACTGCGCCTGCTCCAGCCGGCCGCCGATCGTCACGTCTTGTCCAGCCTGCATGTAGAACCTGGCGCCGATGACATCGGCGACCTTGGGCCGTAGCCTTCGCATGACCTGCTGGATCGGCGGCCGCTCAGCGAATGGCTTGAGCTGGATGAACACGCGAGCAATGTTCTCGCTGCCGTTACCGCCCGTCGCGCCGACGAAGCCGACTACACCGGAGACTGCAGGATCTTCGACAATGATGCGCGAAAGCTGATTTTCGATCTTGGCCATGGCCTCGAAGGAGATGTCCTGCCGCGCCTCGGCCTGACCGAAAATAAATCCGGTATCCTGCTCGGGGAAAAATCCCTTTGGGATGACATAATAGAGATATCCGGTCAGAATAATCAGCGCGATCGTGCTCAACAGTGTCAGCAGCTGATGGCGGAAGACCCAGCGCAGCCCGCGATCATAGCCTGACGTCACCCGGTCAAAAAAAGCCTCGAACGCCTGGCTGATGCGTCCGGGCCGGCGTTCATGCTCACCGGTCAGCAACAACGAGCACATCATCGGGGTTAGCGTCAGCGCGATGAACGCCGATGCAATCACGGCAAAGCTTACGGTCATCGCGAACTCATGGAAAAGGCGGCCGATAATGCCGGACATGAACAGGAGTGGAATGAATACTGCAACGAGCGAAAACGTGATGGAAATGATGGTAAATCCGATTTGCCCGGCGCCCCTGAGGGCTGCCACGAAAGCGGACTCGCCTGCCTCCATGTAGCGCACGATGTTTTCGATCATCACGATGGCATCGTCGACTACGAAACCGACCGCGATGGTCAGCGCCATCAGTGACAGGTTGTCTACGCTGTAGCCGAGCAAGTACATCGCACCGAACGTGGCGATGATCGACAGCGGAACCGTGACGCTGGGAATGGCGGTTGCCCAGGGCCGGCGCAGGAACGCGAAAATGATGATCACCACGAGAATGACAGTCATGATTAGCGTCGTTTCGACGTCGGCGACCGAGTCGCGAATGGAAAGGGATCGGTCGCTGACGAGGGTGACGTGCACGGAAGGCGGGATCGACTTCAAAAGCCGCGGCATGATCGATTTGACCTGATCGACGACCTGGAGCGTGTTGGCGCCCGGAGCGCGTTCAATCAGCAGCAATTCGCAACGGTTCGTGTCGCGGTTAAGCCAGGCGCCCGAGCGGGGATTGGTGGAGGAATTAACGACGTCGCCGATATCACCAATGGTGAGCGGCGCTCCGTTCTGATAAGCAATAACGACCTTTCGGAACTGACCAGGATCGAACAGCTGGTCGTTTGTCTGCAGCGTGAATTGCTGGTGCGGCCCTTCCAGATTCCCTTTCGGGAGGTCGAGCGTTTGGGCGGTAAGCGCCGCCTCGACCTGCGCAAAGCTGATTCCGTGCGCCGCGAGAGCTTCGGGGTTGACCTGTGCGATGATGGCCGGCAGCTGCTGCCCGGCAATCAGCACTTGCCCAACGCCCGTGATGGTCGACAGCGACTGCGCGAGGATTACGTTGGCGTAACTGTCAAGCTGATACGACGGAATGGCGTCGGAGGAAACCGCGTAGATGAGGATCGGCCGGTCTGCAGGGTTGGTCTTGCGGTAGGTGGGCGGATTGGGCAGGTTCTTCGGCAGCAAGCCGCCTGCGGCATTGATCGCAGTTTGAACATCGCTTGCCGCCCCGTCGATATTGCGGCTCAGGTCGAACTGCAGCGTTATGGAGGATTGGCCGAGCCCGCTTGTGGATGTCATCTGCGCCAGGCCGGGGATCTGTGTGAACTGGTCCTCCAGTGGGGTCGCAACCGTGCCCGCCATGGTGTCTGGACTGGCGCCGGGCAACTGGGCTGTCAC
>JASHRR010000225.1 GCA_030037185.1 Xanthobacteraceae bacterium
ATGTTGCCATTGTAGCGGGACCCGACGACAGCGACAACACTGACGCGGTGCTCGCCCTTCTCGCCGTCACTAATCCACTGCTGCCTTCCAGGCTCCCGGCCACCGTCGTGGAGACCATCTCCACTCAACAGGCGAGCAGTCGGTCACCGAACCGACCCCCAGCTCTCCAAGCGGCCCCACGGACTCGTAGGACTCGCATTTGTTGTGTGGTGGGCGGCCGGCCCGATAGCCCAATGGACTCAGCCGCCCATTAGCCGCATTCGGGGGAGACGCGAAGGTCCCCGGTTCAAGGCGGTCACGTCGTTGTTGATCGCTCACGAACCGCGAATTGAACGAGCCTCATGCTGCCGGCGGAATTGCCGAAACTCCACAGCAGCGACTTCAAAAGAGAGCCTAACCCGGAATTCTCAAACATCCGGGCTAAGCCCGCCGGGGACCCGAGCCGACCGAAGGGAGGCGAGGGGGACTAAACGCTGCTGTGTGCGCTCTCCACAGCGCATGGCGCTTAGTCTCTCGAATTTTGCTATGCTTGGCCGCGCTCAAACTGAGGCTAGTCGAGGCTCTCCCCGATGGCACCCCAATCCGTCGCCCAGAGCGAATCCATTGCCGCCTTCATTCCCGACCTGGAACGTCTCATCGCGGAAGCGATGGACGAGTGGAAGATTCCGGGCCTCGCCATGACGGTGGTGCAGAACGGGGAGGTGGCGCTGGTCGGCGCCTATGGCCTTCGCGATGTCGAAGCCAGCCTGAAGGTGACTACCGACACGCAGTTCATGATCTGCTCTATCACGAAGTCGTTTACCTCCACGGGCTTGGCCCTTTTGGTAGACGAGCGGCGCCTCGATTGGAAGAAGCCGGTGCGCGATTACATCCCGGAATTCCGCCTGCATGACGCCGTCGCGACCGATCGCATCACAGTGCGCGACTTGCTCTGCCATCATTCCGGATTGCCGCGCCATGATTGGATTTGGATGCCCGGCGATATGTCACCCGCGCAAATGCTGCCGGCAATGCGCTATTTGGAGCCGAGCGACGATATTCGCAGCACGTTCCAATATCAGAACCTCGGTTATCTCGTCGCAGGCACGGTGGCCGAACGCATTAGCGGTCAGAGTTGGACCGAATTTACCCGCACTCGGCTGACCGACAAGCTGCACATGAACGTGACATTCACGGCGGAGGACTTCGCCGCAGCGAGCGATGCCGCCGTGCCCTACACTATGGACGGGGACACCCGCCTGCGCGCGAAGCTCTTGCCGATCAGCATAGCGGCCGCGGGCGGCATCAACACATCAATTGCGGGCTTTGCGAACTGGCTTCGCCTTCATCTCGACAAGGGCGAGTTCGAGGGACAACGGCTGCTGTCACCGGCCTTGATCCAGCAGCTTCAAACACCGCGCGTGCATATCACCGCATCCGAATTCGCCGAATATAGTGATGCGCATTACGGCCTCGGCTTCGGGTCGCACAGCTATCGCGGAGAGCGCGTCGTCAGCCACGGAGGCGGCTGGATCGGATGGAATACGCTGATGACGGTGCTGCCCGATCGTGGCGTCGGTATTGCTGTGTTCACCAATGGTAATGGCCTAGTTCTGGAAATTCTCGCCAATTACGTCTTCGATCGGGTGTGCGGCAAAGAGCTAATTCCCTGGCTCGATCGTCATCGTGAGCGGCGCCGCAAGTTCGTGGCGCAGCGCGACGTTGACCGCCAGGCCCGGAATGCAACGCGGCGGCAAAACACCCGGCCTAGCCATGAGCTCGCCGATTATGCCGGCGATTACGACCACCCCGGCTACGGCCGGACGACAATCACCCATGCCGAAGGCAAATTGCTCTGGGCGTATCGCGGTATGTCCGAGCCGCTCGAGCATCGGCATTACGATACGTTTGAGCTGCCCGAGGCGCCCGACCGCCTGCTGCCCGACCGGCTCGTCATCTCATTTTCCACCGACCGTGAAGGAAATATTGCGAGTCTTGCGGCCCCGTTCGAGCCGCTCGTCAAAGACATCGTCTTCACCCGCATTTCAGCCGGCGATTGCACGAATCCGGCCTTCCGTCGGCGCTGCATCGGCACGTTCAGCCACGGAGCCACGACTGTCGTTGTCGGGCAAGACAACGACCGACACCTCACGCTGACAGTTGGCAGCCAACCGACCTATAAACTTCGTCCCTACCAGAGCCGAACCTTCCTCATCGAGGAGCTTGCGGGCTTCCGAGCGGAATTCTTCCTCGGTCCGCACGGCGAAATAGATGAATTGATCTTCCATCAGCCGAATGGAACGTTCGTGGCGCGGCGAGTCATGAGGGCGGAGGGTGCCGGCGAGCCGAGATTCAACATAATGCTATTCAACGACGATTATACGCCAATGGAATTCGTGGTGTGGGTGCTCGAGCAAGTGTTCCAGATGAACCGGGAAGAAGCGACGCGGATCATGTTGGAGATACACAATCACGGCGTGGCATTCTGCGGTGTATTCAGCCGCCCGGACGCCGAGAATCGAGTCAAACAAGTGATGGACCTGGCGCGCCAGCACCAGCATCCGCTCCAGTGCGGCATGGAGGCTATCAGCACAGCCTGATCGAGGTCTTATTTCTCAGGAGGACCGCAAGCACCGTCGGCATCGAGGTCTGGAGTTGGCCCGACTAGAACGGAAGGATCGGCGCCAGCCATCCGCGGCCCATTGCGTCCAGCGGGACCTGCCGGCGCAACAGACACCGGCGCTGCCATTAGCAACACCGTGACAGTCGTCCCGTCCCAAGCCTTCCAGACCTGGATTTGAAAAGGCCGAGTAAGGGCCGGTAAGGACCCGAGCCGAGCGAAGCGAGGCGAGGGGAGGGGAGCGTAACGTTTCCGTGTGCGCTCTCCGCAAAGCGGGGTCGGCTCGGCGGAGAGGGCGACGTGTCCGGCCATCAAAACGGAAGATCGAACATAGGGGGATGTTCGCCGTGACGGCGGAGCGTAGCGACGCCTCCACCCAGGCAGCCTGAGGCTTGCAGCAAGTGACCCAACTGAGGCATCTTGCGCTCGGAACGATTGCGGCGCAGCATTCTTGCTGCCTCATCCTCGGCACTCTTGACGACCCATTAGCGGAGTTGGTCGATGAATCGCAGTCCACAGGTTGACGAGTTTGGTGAGCATGATTTTCTCCGACTTGCGACCGAAGTGAGCGCGCCGTGCAACGCGCCGCCGCAGCACGGACAAGTCTTGTTCTCTGGTTCGATCACCTCCTTCACATGCGGCAGGTGACGCCGGCGGATCGGTGCCGCCCCATGGTCAGTCGTCACGGGCGAGCGACCACATGAAGGCCGGTAAACCATCGAACACCGGACGGCGTGGCAATCTTCACTGCCCGGCCGTCGCGTGCCGGATTGGTCAACACCGCGTAGGCGTGCCAGCTTGAGGTCCGCAATCAACGCCTTGAGGCGATCAGATGAATCGAGACGGCGAACTGGAAATCATCCGCCGAGCTTATGCCAAGCAGGTATTAGCGGAGGCGAGGATTGATGATATTCGTCTTGAAGACGCCTTCGCCGATATTCGGCGCGAAGATTTCCTGGGACCCGGACCTTGGCTGGCGGTGAGCTGGCGGGATGATTACGTTCGAACGCCAAGTGCTGACCCCGTATATCTATATACTGACAACGTGTTCGGTCTTATTCCTGCCGGCCATATAAACAATGGACAGCCATCCGGGCATGCGCGCTGGATTGCCGCCGCCTCGATTACAGAAGGTGACGATGTTGTGCACGTCGGAGCCGGGACGGGCTATTACACGGCCATCTTGGCTCAACTGGCTGGGGCTTCCGGCACGGTGAGGGCCGTGGAGATCGGACCTGAGCTCGCATCTAGCCCGGTTTTCTCAAATGTTTGAGAATTCCGGGCTAGAGCGCGCGACAATCTTGCAGCATTCCCGAATGTTCGTGTTATCGAAGGCGATCGCGCAGTTGCCGGCTTCGATGATGAGGCAGACGTCATTTATGTGAACGCAGGTGTGACGCGCCCCGCCGATGTTTGGCTCGAAAGGTTGGCTGATGGCGGCAGGATGATCCTGCCTCTAACCTCAAACTACGGCTTCAGGGACAATCCAGCGGCCATTCCAATTGAGAGGCGCGGAGCCGTGTTTCGCATCGAGCGCCGAGCCTCGGCGTTTCTAGCACAATGGATCTCGCCAGTGGCCATCATCCCATGCAGCAGCGCTCGGGATGTTGCGTCGGAGGCCGCGCTCGCCGAGGCATTCAAGGAAGGAAGTCACGCGCCTCTACCGGACCGGCACCACCCCGAAAGATCGGTGCTGGCTGCACGCGCCTGGATGGTGTCTCGCCTACGCATGAGGGAGCACGATCGCCGAGCGGCCTCCTCATCTTCATGTTCGTGCTCGCGGCGCGCGACCTGCTGCGGTTGCACTAGCCGCACCCCAATCCGCCGGCCTGTCTGCGCG
>JASHRR010000226.1 GCA_030037185.1 Xanthobacteraceae bacterium
TTTTATTCACAGACGAGCGGGAGCGACCCAAGGGCCGCTGCGAGGCGGAATTACAATCGGCGATGACGACTTGACTCACGTTGTCGGCTTGGCGATTAGCCGGTTTGGAGCAAGCTTGAATTCCTTCGAGGCAATTTCAATTGCCTCCTCCTCGGTCTTGGCAGCGATAACACCTAGCCAAGTGAGCTTGGATGCGAATTTATAGTGGTCCAGACCTTAGTCATGCGAAGGGTCTCACTCCCTCAGCCTTCATCTCTTCATATCGTTGCTTGAACTGCCGTTTCGCCTCTTCCAGTGACTTGGCAAGACCGTTGTTCGGAGGTAGAGCAGGAAACGGCGAAGTGTTCACCGACCAAAACCATCTGGCGTCGCTGTGTTCCTTGTATGCGACCGACAGACCGGTCCCCATCCAGGACGACATAGTCATCCCTCGCATCGTCCCAGCCCATGTGCTTTTTCATGGCTCTCAGGGTAAGGTCATTCTTGGGTTCGCTCCGCTATGGCCGTCCCTCAATAGCACAATTTGCGGGAACCTGCGGAGCCAGCCCTATGGGCTTTCCAGGTCGGCCTCATTTGGCAGGCCCGCTGTCGGAAGGGTTATGGGCGGCGGTGCAGACCGGAACGGTGATGTACGTCCCGCCGGCGTGTTGACGGGCTCCCCGCACGTAACCACCGGCCACAACGAAAAGGGCGACCCGAAGGCCGCCCGTGGGTCATTGAATACATGCACTGCTGCTGCTCGCTTAATGCACGGGTGGCGTGTCGTCTTTGGCGGCCAAGACATGCGCCATCGAGACAGCGAATCTCGTCTGGGCCGTCTCGATCAGCTCGTCCAATGTCTCCATCAGGCCACGGCAATGCCCGAAAGAGCGCAACATCTCGCCTGCGAGGCCAATGCCTTCTTGCGCAATAACACCACGAATTTTCTCGACGACTTCGCCCTGCGATAGGCTGAGAATCAGAAATGCAAATCTCGAGACCATGGCAATTTCCTCAAGGCGTCGTTCGCGCAGATCCGATTCCAATTCTGCGAATTCCGTGCATGGGCCGAAGTCAACTTCCCGCATAGGAATTTCCCGGTGTTGGCATTGCAAGGCTCGGAGTTATGCCGAGGTGTGAGGACGGGTAAATGCGTTTTTTGGTCATACGCGGCCCCGCTGCCGACCTGAGCGGCGATCGGCAGAAGGCCGTTATTAATCGAGGTTGCGGTTGAGATCCCCAGCTCGGCCGGCGAAGGTATCTCGACTGCCAACGTCTGCAGGAAGAGGTGGGATGCGTCTCGTCTGCAACTGCCTTGCCATTATCTCCGCAACTTGCACTGGATTGGCGGATCTCGACGATCAGCGCTACGCCGCCGCGGCCATGCTGGTCGTTGCGGGCGTGATGGCGGTGCTGAGCCGACGATTCCCGGCACCGGGGGATCTATCATGATTCGCATTTCAGTCACCCAGACTGATGGCTAGCACGCGACGTTTCCGGCAAGGTGTCGTCCGCCTGAATCACCTCAATTCTGTCGCCGGGCTGCACTCGTAACCTGGCCGCGACCGACATGAGGATTGCGGAGGCGGCAGCCAGGCCGTCGTCACATCGGGCTTCCCAGCGTTCTGCGCCGAGGTGAAACATCACAATGAGTGCGCTCATGTCACACGCCCCCATCGAGCATGAGACAGGAGATGGTGCGGCCGGTTCCTCGTTCATATGCCGCCAGTAGACGGCGCAGGGCCCGTGAGGCCGTCACCAAGTCTAGGCGCTGCTGACGGTTATCCACTGCCAGGGTGCTCACAGCTCGGCAGTATAAGCGGTCGGCGAGATTGCGAATCTCGTCGGCCGTCAGTGTCGTGATCGTGTGGTTCGATATAGATTCGATGGTAGCCTGTGGCATGGTGTGCTCCATGTTGCGGGTTAGGGCTGCCTTGGTGGTTGCATCACCTCGGCAGCCCGCCTGTTTCCCGGTGCCCCGCCCAGAATTCTGGGGGTAGGCGGAGCTCAGTCCTGCCGGTACAGGACCTGCAGCGCCGGAGCTTCGTGAGTGACCGGCGCTGAAGCTCTATGTCCTCCTTTCGCGATGCCAGATCAGCCCGCACCCAAAGCTGATGAACAGCCCGCTGAACAGGCAGAGCGCGACCATCGCGCCACCTTGGATCAGGTGAAGGGTTGCTGGAGTGACCCCGAGCGCAGCGGCCTGCGGGTCGGCGCTGGCCTTGACATCGGCTCTGGCCTTGTCCAGAGCGCCGATTGCGTCTTGCTCCTCCCGCTCCAGCCGGCGACATTCCGGACCGCGCTTGCGGCACTCAGCATCACGGGATTTCATCAGGGTGTCGAGCCGTCGTTCAGCGAAAACGACGTCCGACGTCTGACGCTCGGCCCGAGCCTCGACCCCGGAATTGATGTTGGTGATCGCGAATCCACCGGCCGCGAAGAAGACCACCACCAAAGCGACGGCAAGGAGTATCCATCCACGGATAGCGGTCCACCATTCTCCGTTGGTCCAGTAGAAACGGATGGCCGTGGGGATCAGGCACGCCATTAACTCGGCAGCGACAGATAGGTTAGAGTAGATTTCCCCTGCGGCCGGATCTGGGGTTAGCGAATGGCCGAACCAGGCGTTGCCGCGCATTGATGTGTAGGCGATCCATGCGCCGGTCCCGACGATGGCTAACCCGATGGTGACGCGGCCTATGGCACGCCAGCGAGAGCCGTGGGCGACGGGATGAGCGACTGAATGGGCGAATTCGAGGGCTACTGAAACCCTGTTTGTCGCTTTTGCGGGGAGGGCTATGGTAGCCGCTGACGCAACAGGCAAAGTTATAGGGTTCTCAACAAGATCACCCTCGTCCGTAGCCCTGCCGCCCTGGCCTGCGTCGCTGGCTACGATCGCCGTGCGGCGGCGGACTATGTGGCCCGCCTTAAGCCATGCCTTGAGTCGCTTGGAAACGCGTTGACGGGACCATCCGAATCGGTTGGCCAACTCAAAGGGACGGAGTGTCGTCCTGCAGCCTGGCTGTGATCGCAGCCACGCTAGCGCCTCTTCGTCAGAGAGCACGCGGATGGGGACGACAATCTCATTCATGAAAAAATTCTCCGTTCTTTGTGCCGGTCGAATCCGGCGTCTCGTCCGTTTCCCGATCGGGGCGGGCTAGACTGTCGCTAGGAGGCCAAGCGTGGCAGCCCGTTCGCAAGTCAGTCCGGTTCGCTATCCCGATCGCTATCGGTCGGCTTTTGCCGAGATCTGCGCCGATGCCAGCGAGCCACAATGCCGACGACGCACCAGATCGCGCTGATGGTTGGCTCATGGAAAATCAGCCAGAAGGCGGTGGCTGGAATCAGCGGCCAGGCTAAATCGGCGAGGAGTTCGGCCATCTGAAATCTCCAAAGAAACACTTGGAAAAATGACCGTCGCCTAGCGGTGAGCAGTTACGGCCGGGGCGAGGGTTGGCCGCTGGGGAGGAAAGTTTAAGGGGGCTGAAAATCCCGCGGTGGATTTTCCCGCTGTTGGTGTTCGCGCCGACGCTTTCCGGCACGCTGGCTTAGGCTGCTGTTTGACTGCTTCGGCTGGTCGCCGTCGTCACCGCCCGTCAGCGGCGAAAAGAGCAATCAGGCTGAGGCGGTTAGGCCCCTCGGTCCTTCGCCTCTTCCTCGGTCAGAAGCCCGTCGATCACCATTTGCCGAACCCTCGCGATCCGCTCGGCTTCCCATTCGACTCGCCGCTTCTCAGCGCGGATTTCGTGGGAACTCTTCACTTCCAGGCTGCTAAGTGTCATCCGGTCCTCCTTGCTCTCTTGGAGATTGAATGATAGATGTACTATCAGTTCCTGTCAATAGAAATTCTATCATCAGTCGAGGATTTGGTGCGGGTCACGTCACAGCAAGTAAAGGCGGCAAGGGCACTGCTTAGTTGGACGGCTGTTCAGCTGGCAGCCGCTGCAAGGGTGGGCAAGGCAACGATTTGGCGTTTGGAATCTATAGACGGTCCGCTTGGTGGCGAACCGGAAACGATCGCTAAGATCGTCGGTGCTTTGGAGGCTGCTGGCATCGAATTCCTTGACGGTAGCAGCCCTGGCGTCCGCATGCGACCCCCAAGCCGCAGCGCAGCCGGCCGGCGAAAGGCAAATGAGCGTGCCGGGAAGTGACTCACCAGTTGAGCGTCATTCAAGTCGTTGGTAGGTGATCCGAATGCACAAGTTCACGGTAGGGCAAATTGTACAGTATGCGGGTCCACATTACCTCCGTGCGTCGCCTGGTCCATACGAAGTCACCAGACTGGAACCGCACAGCGGCGGGGAGTTCGAATATCGCATCAAGAACTCACAGGAAGCGCACGAACGCATCGCAAAGGAAAGTCAACTGACCAGCCTTTGAAGGCAGCCGCGACAGGTGTCGGCCGTGGCGTGAGAGCTAGCATGCGTTGAGACTTTTTTGACTCACTGAGGAAACAGCAATGGCGAAAGCAACGAAGAAGCCGCGACCGTGGACGAAGGAAGATGTGCGCCTCTTGAAGACGCTGGTGCGGGAGAAGACAAAGACAAGCGTGGTCGCCCGCAAGCTTAAGCGCACTGAGGGTGCAACGCGGCAAAAGGCCAGCGGGCTCGGCGTAAAACTGGTGGGGGCGCCGCAGCGGAAAAGAAAGCCATGAGCGACGAGACCGGCACGGACCTAGCCGGTTCGCTTACAGCCTGCCGCCTTGGCGGGGGCGGGGCGGGGCGAAAGGATATCTTCGGGGGCGCAGTGCAGGAGCTTGCCGTGCCATGTTAGTTCAAGGCTTACTCAACGAGTTTTTTTAGCTATATAAATGGTAGAGGCTCATAATGCGTTTCGTCAAGGATTTGCTCTGGGCCGAAGAGGAATGCGTCGTGCAATTCCACCCGCCGCGATCCCAGTATATCAACAATAACCCGTTCATGTTGCATTTGTGGTGCCGTGTTGACGGCTTTCCGTTGCCGCCATCTATTTTGCTGGATGATCGGAAATAGGCCGTCCTATGCACTCGCGCATAAAGCGCAAATCACCAAACGGTGATGATATGCGTTGACTACCAATGCCTTGACAAGGATTTTAGTTTATGGTGATGGTGTATTCCTACACTTGGCGCAGGCGATAAAGTAGTAATAAAGGGCCTCTTGCGCTGAAACTACCCTGACCCGCTCCACTAGGCCGCGGGTATCAATCCCAGGACGTAGTGTCGTGTGAACTCTCATTAGGAGGTCACGGACACATGTCGTCCGATTATTCGTGCATTCCTGCTCGCCCACATCGTCCCGACCGCACAGGCGGTGTGGTTGTCAGAGAACCAGCCCTCTTCACCGAAGATATCGCGTTCCGAGCTAAGACCGGAAGTCGGTCAAAAGTGCTCGCACACGCCAAGCAAAACAACCTCCGATTCTCGGAAGCGCTCCGGGAAATCTTCGATCGCGGCTGCGAAGCAGTAGGGGCGGGCTCATGAGCACCGCCGCCGCACTTCCAGAAATCCCCACACAGCTCGTAACCGCCGCTCAGGCCGCGTTCGCTGCCCTCCAGGAGGCGGATAACGCCACCACCAAAGCCAACGCCGATGCTCTCACCAGGGCTATGGAAGCGGGCGACACCGCCATTGCCCTAGAGGAATTCGCCCCTCGCCGGGGACGACAGAAATTCCTGAAGGAGACAACCGGCGCGCCGCTGTCCACCATCAAGCGTACTGTTACGTTGGCACAAGGGCGTGCCATCATCGAAGCGGAAATGGCCCGCGTGGGCCAAATGTCGATTCGTAGCGCCTTGAAGCTGCTGCGGAAGCCGAAAGAGAAGAAGAAAAAACCGCTTAAGCCTAACCCGATCGCCTTCCGCGTAGCAATTTCGAGTGATTGCCAGTGGTTCTTTGACGAAGTCAGTGATGTGTTCCTGCAAAAGCTGTCAGCAGAACAAAAGCGCTGGCTATCCGAGGAACTCGGCCGGGAATTATCAGCGGTTCATCCGGCGCCGCAGCGTATGAATGCTGCACACCAATCGCCGGCATATCGGCCGATTCCACGAACCGTTCGGGAAGTCAACGACGACATCAACCGCGCTATCGGAGCACTTGAATAGCATTACGCCCCACGCAGAGGCCTTGCGCAGGGCGTAGCTAACGAGATGGTGGCTGAACAACCTCATAGTTAGCGTAACCCTCGAATTAAATCAAGCGACCTTTGCGTGACGGGCGTCCTTAAAATCGAAAGGACGACACCGTGACATCATCGAGTAGCAAATACGGCCCTTGGTCTCCGAGCGTATCAGACCAGACGGAACGAATCGCACAACTGCGTTCTTTGGCGGCAATATCCGCAGCTCATCTCGGCAGTGATCATGCCATCGTCGGAATTCTCCGCAATGCCGAATCGGACCACACAAGGTTCGTAGAGGCGCAGGCATACTTTGACGCACTGCCAAGCCTGATACGGCGAAGGGTGCTGGCCACGTTCTCGGCCATTACCTGGCCACAGAAAGACAGGGGGGCGTCATGAGCGACCCCCGTATCCTTGGCATAGACCCCGGCATAACTGGAGGAATAGCCTTCCTCCACGGCGATGAGATCGAAGCACACGACATCCCGGTCGTGGCCGGCGAGATCAACCTAGATGAGGTTTTGCGCCTCATCCGCGACACCAAGCCCGACATGTCCGTGGTCGAGCTTGCCTCCAGCAGACCAGGGCAGGGTGTCTCATCCGTCTTCAAGTTCGGGGCCGCATATGGGGCTCTACAGGCATGCGTCATAGCGTGCTGGGTTCCGGCCTTGACGCTCACCGGAATTGACCCGGGGAAGTGCTCACGAGATTGACCAGCGCACGCGGTCTGAGTCGAGCGGTGTGATTTGTC
>JASHRR010000227.1 GCA_030037185.1 Xanthobacteraceae bacterium
GTCCTGCGCGCGCCTACCACAGCATTCTGTTCCTTGACCCCAGCGATCGCGCTGCCGATGACGGAGTGGAAGCGCCTCATTTCTTCCCTGACCTTAATTGCGATCAAATTGTCGATGCCGTTACGGCCGGTAGAGAGGAATACAACTTAAAGCCTTTCTTTTACGCCCCTCTACGCCGGGTCGACGCGATCAACTACCGTCACGAGGTCATGCAAGATCTCGAAGATACGGCGATCCTTGAGCGAGTGCGTTCTTTCGCGCAACAAATGCGCAAGATGCGTGATTATCTCGATCATCTACAAAAGCTCTATTACAAGGAGCAAAAGCAGGCCTGGTTCTTGGATGCCATTGGCGTTTATTGCGACGCGATTAATGAATTTGCGACCGGCCTTTCCGATACGGCTATCAAATCGCGTGGTTTTTTAGGCTTTCGAGACTACGTGACGGATTACGCCCGTTCTTCTCCGTTCAACGCACTCTTGTTGAAGACAAATAAACTAAAGGCTGACTTGGCGACGGTCAAGTATTGCGTGCTCATTAGAGGCGACAAGTTCACAGTGCTCAAATATGAGGACGAGCATGACTACAGCAAGGAGGTCGATGAGACGTTTGAAAAATTCAAGCAAGGCGCTGCCAAAGATTACAGGGTAAGATTTTCCGAGAACAACGATATGAATCACATCGAAGTAAAGATACTGGAATTCGTTGCCAACTTGCACCCCGAGGTGTTCCGTCCGCTTGAAGACTATTGCACTATGAACGCTAATTATCTCGACGAGGCGGTGGCGAATTTTGATCGCGAGATCCAGTTTTACCTTGCATATCTCGAATACACCCAAGTTCTACTCCACGCCGGGTTAAGTTTTTGCTATCCACAGGTATCTGATACAAATAAACAAATCTACGATTACGACGGATTCGATATCGTTTTAGCGCACAAACTAGTCAAGCAAAATGACCATGTAATCTGCAACGATTTTTACTTGAGGACTAAGGACCGAATATTGGTCGTATCCGGGCCTAATCAGGGAGGTAAGACGACCTTCGCTCGCTCCTTAGGACAGTTACATTATCTAGCAAGTATTGGTTGTCCTGTTCCTGGCAGCAAAGCACAACTGTTACTTTTCGACAAGCTATTCACGCATTTTGAAAAAGAAGAGAAAGTCGAGAATCTCCGGGGCAAACTGGAAGATGATCTGCTGAGAATTCATTATATCATTGAGCGGGCCACGTCGCGGTCGATCATCATCATGAATGAAATCTTTACCTCGACGACGATTCAAGATGAGACCTTCTTGAGCAAGAAAGTGATGGACCAAATATCGGCGCTTGACGTAGTGTGCGTGTGGGTCACTTTCGTCGACGAACTGGCTTCCTACGGGCCCCAGACCGTCTCTATGGTCAGCACGGTCGATCCTGACAATCCCGCGTTGCGAACGTTCAAGATTGTGAGGCGGCCTGCGGATGGTCTCGCCTACGCGATGGCGATTGCTCAGAAATATCGGTTGACCCACGACGCGATCACGGAGCGGATCAAGTCATGAAAGCGTTGCTGATGTACAGAGACCGGGATTTTGATTCCAGCCAGCTGTTGTCCCGGCGGGAGAGGGAGCTGCGTTATCGGAGCGATAAGCAAGAAGCCCTGCGGTTGGAACAGCTTTTGCCCTGGAATGAAGGCGCGATGAGGCAAGACCTCGGGCTGGATGCTGTGTTGGATGCGATGGCGCTCAACGATAATTTCCTGCTTGAGGCGGCAAAGGTTGCGCTCTTGTCTGGTGTAACCGATCTCAGCACGATTTTGTATCGCCAGTGTGTTCTCGTGGACTGTATCAACAATGCGCAGACCGTCAGGCATATGTATCAACTCGCTGTTGAAGCGATAAATGGGGCCAGGAAGGTCTATTGGAGCTCCTTTCTCCAATGCCCCACCAGCACACTTCAGAGCGGAGTGGAGACACTTCGGCTGTTTGTTGCGTTGTTGAGGAGGCTGAGGGCCGTCGCCGATCAACATGCGGAGAAATTCGAGTCAGAGGGTTTCTCGAGACTGTTTGCCATGTTGAAGGAGGAGCTCATCGACGACTATTTCGCGAGGGTCGAGTCACATTTGAGTCGGCTCAAATTGCGGCGCGGCGTGCTGATCAGCGCAGAGCTGGGGAAAGGCAACAAGGGCAGAAGCTACGTCCTTCGCAAGCCGCACGAAGACAACCGAAGTTGGATGACGCGGCTTCTCGCTGAAAAGCCGCCCTCGTACACCTTCCAACTCCACCCTCGAGATGAGCCGGGCGCCCGCGCGCTGTCGGCGCTGAATGACAGAGGGGTTAATCTTGTTGCCAACGCACTCGCTCAGTCGACAGATCATATTCTCAGCTTCTTCCAAATGTTGCGGGCGGAACTGGCGTTTTACATCGGCTGTTTGAATTTGCGCGCGCGCCTTGAGCAATTGGCCGAACCGACATGCCTTCCCATGCCAGCACCAGTCGGCCAACGAAAGTTCTCCTCGACTGGCCTGTACGATGTGTCGCTCGCCTTGAGCATGGGACGGAAGGTCGTCGGCAACAATGTCAATGCCGACGGCAAGGACATCATTGTCATCACCGGGGCCAATACGGGCGGCAAGTCGACGTTTCTGCGAAGCGTAGGTCTTGCGCACCTCATGATGCAGGCCGGCATGTTCGTGCCCGCCGAGTCTTTCTCGTCGGAAGTCTGCAATGGGCTTTTCACTCACTATAAGCGTGAAGAAGATACCGCAATGGAGAGTGGAAAATGGGACGAGGAACTCAGTCGGATGAGCGAGATTGTCGATCACCTCAAGCCTAATTCGATAGTCCTATTCAACGAATCGTTTGCGTCCACGAACGAAAGGGAAGGATCTGAAATCGCCCGTCAAATCGTCGGAGCGCTCTTGAATAAGCATGTCAAGGTGCTGTTCGTCACGCATTTATATCACTTTGCGCAAGCCGTTTTCGACCAGAAGATGGCCAACGCGACCTTCCTCAGGGCGGAGCGGCGCCCCGATGGAAGCCGGCCCTTCAAGTTGGCTGAAGCAAAGCCACTGCAAACAAGCTATGGCGAGGACCTCTATAGAGCAATCTTTGTCGGGGATGAAAAATGCCGGGATGCAAAGCAAGGGATTCAAGAGATGATCTAGGGTTTAAAACTTAATCGGACGCCTCGCCAGGCGTTACAACGAACTCGCGCGAAACTTCTTCTCCACGGTCTGTCTCGCCGCTTTTGTCTCGTTCTGGCTATAGCTGGTTGAGTCTGGATCCTGCCATTCTAGTCATGATCGACCGTTCATATGAAGGACCCAAATAGGACAGCAGAATCACAGTCAGGCCGCGCAGGCCTGTTCATGCTGGGATCGCCGATCTCGTGAAGCGGCATCGACAACTGGCGGGTAAGCCACCTTTATGATCGCGTTCTCCACCACCCGGGGGTTCTGGAAGCCTGATGAAATCTCGGCGAATGAACATTATCGGGTGTCGCCGAGCCCGTTTGCGGTGCTGCTGGCGGCGCTACGCGAACCACTGCTCGGCCATCTGCCCGCCGCCTCGACTGGGGCAGGCTGGAGCGGCTTGCAACGAGCCGATGGGGAGGAACAGGAGGTCGAGGCCGTGCCCGAGGTTCAGTCGCTCCGAAATATCGCAATCCGGAAAATCCCAGTGAGACTTGGGCTGGGCGCGGACTAAAACGACGCTGACTGGCAGCTGCGCTGAAATCCGGCAAGAAGCTTGAGGATTTCTGCATCGCTGCGTGGGAAACAAGCGCCGGGCAGCGCCCAAGAACGTCCGCCGGAAATAGCCTCGTTTGTCAGCAGCGGCCCTCTGATTGCGGAGTAAAATGGCGTTTCTTAAACGCAGCCCAAAGTCCCAAGTGGGCCAAAGCCAAAGACATCGCCGGCCGATCGGAACGGCCTCAGGCGCCCAGCTGGGAGGATCGAGAAGCTCGAGGTGAAATCGAGCCGTCTACCCTGACCAGCCCGGCGCGTAGGACGTAGTACGTACGGAACATCGAAAAGCGGTTGCGGTCTGCACTCGGGACGTTCGCCGCAGGCTGCGGTATCTTCTGGTTCATGGGCAGCGCCATTATTGGAATTCTATACTCTCTCGCTGCCGGCGGTCGTAACATTCTGCATCGTCACTCAGGTCTTGGCCGTGCCGCTATTTATCTGGGTCGGTCGTCGCACCCCGACGAGCTAGTCCATCTGTCACGCAGGCAAAGGCAGGCGGCCTGAATCAGGCACGGAGATATCGTCAGCAGCAATGAAAACTTGGGCACCGGAGAGCTGGGTCTCGAGGCCGAGTCCGTCACTTCACCAGCAGCACTGGGCATTGAGGGAGCTGCAAAATCCGATTGGCTCGGCTCCCCCATCAGCCGCTCATATATGGCCGAACGGCCTCGTGATCCGATGACGAGCAAGTCGACCTTAAGCTCGGTTGCGAGCTCGATGATGTCACGTACCGGGTGTCGCGCGAGGATATGGGGGTGAAGCTCGACATGGTTTCGTTCCGCCGCGGTGCGGGCGCGTTGGAGAACTTTGTGGAAGCGTCGGGCTGCGGTGCCGGTTTCCTGTCGAATCTCTTCGATAAATTCGGGATATAATCGATCTCTTCCACCCGGACCATGTGGATGATCAGAATTGTTCTGCCGCGCTATCGCGAGTGCTGCCCCGAATGCATGGAACGCTGGTTCGGAACCGCCATTGGCGTGCAGGATTTTGCGAGTGAGCGACACAGCACCAAGCTCCCGCGGTTGGCTAGCAATGCATCCGGAGCTGCCATTCGCGCCTGCAGCGGGGACAATATGTTGTGAAGTGAACACCTGACAATTGTGCGGGGTTAGCCATCGCAGCGGATGATCACTCCGCTGCCCTTGCCAGAAGCAGCAGGAGTCATCAGCTTATTTGGCGGTTTCGGGGGACTCCCTTCCAGCGTTAATCATCAGTTTCATTGGGCACAAGAGCGGTTGCGAAGAATATGCCCTGCTCGCACTGCGGGTACGTAGAGCCCGTTATTCTCTTCCTTCGGCGCTTCAGGGGAGATCGCCAATCGCGTGTTAACACGAGCCCAGCGATGATCACCAGCGCCGCCTCTCGTCGCGGTTTTGGGCCGGGTGAAAATGGACCACCTTTCCCTCACCCGCGGGCAAACGGGGGCCGGTGGTGGCGTGCGACCTGTTCTGAAGCCTATTGCTTCCAAGCACTCTTCGCGTGCACGTTCCCAGGCCAGGCACTTGTCGATCCCTGCCCGCCCCGCCTTCATCAACCGGAGTGCGGCCGGCAGTATATTGAATTCCGCTCACGGGAACGATTTTAGACCCCAACTGGTTGGGTAATGGTGCGCGAGCGCGCTCTGGCTTGCTTGTTGCGCGCCTGAAGCTTATGTAAGCTGATCCTAGGGGATGGAGTGCCCCCGTAAAACCGCCGCAAGGCTGATGGCTCCTACCGCGTGATATCTGGCGGTTCGGGGCGTTCTTGCACCCGCATTCTCCCGAATCCGGACGTCGCGCGCGCTGTGGCAGGAAGCCAAGAGAAGCGAGCGCGGGACGTGACGGCGCTAGGCGAAGCGAGGCAACGATCGATGGGGACCTCTGTCAAAGAGGGCCGGGGTTCGGCCCAAGACGATCTGAATCTGCAAGGCAATGAGCGACCGATCGCATTGACTGAGTTCGTCAAGACGGACCGTTGCTCGGAAGTAACGACAGACGATACCGACGGGAGGATCAAGCACACACGTTCCCTCTGCCTTTCTGCGTGTTTGGATCACGCAGCAGCCACCCTTAGAAATGCGCCTACGGAGAACGCATCGCTCATTGCCCGATTTGACTCGCTGCGCGAACGTCTTCGGCACAGTCAGCTTCAGTTGGCCGTGCTTGGTCAATTCAAGCGCGGCAAGAGCACCTTCATCAACGCACTGCTCGGTGCTCCGCTCCTGCCAATGGCGGTCGTGCCGCTGACGGCGGTGCCCATCTTTATTTCGTGGCGCTCGTCGCCGTCTGTCTGTGTTCGTTTCGCCAACGATCGTCCCGCGGAGGAGTTCCCGGCGGATAACCCTGATGCAATTAGGGAATTTCTATTTGGCTTTGTCGCAGAGGAGGCAAACCCGAAAAATGGGCTTCGCGTCGATCGCGTCGAGGTCTTTTATCCAGCACCCATACTTGCCGACAGTACTGTGTTGATTGACACCCCTGGCGTCGGTTCCACCTTTCGCCACAATACCGAAGCGGCGCTCCAGGTTCTCGCGGAATGCGATGCGGCGGTCTTTGTCGTGTCGCCCGACCCGCCGATCACTGAAACCGAACTCGACTATCTGCGCCACCTCGACTCGAAGGTGGCCAAGATTCTGTTCGTAATGAATAAAGCTGACTATGTGCGGCTTGAGGAGCGGGCGCGCCTCATCGACTTCTTACGCGATGTATTGAAACAGAATGGTCTTTGGTCGTCGAGCTCGATTATTTACAGCGTCTCGGCGCGGGATGGGTTGGATGGCAAGCGTCTCGGCAATCGGAATGAAATCAACTCAAGTGGCCTTGGCGCAATCGAGGACTATCTGAGACATTATTTGGCCGCGGAGAAGACCGAAACGCTGACGCGGGCAATTTCAAGAAAGGCAGAAGACATTCTCGCCGAAACAGCGGCATCACTCGATCTGCGGATAAAGACACTTGAAATGCCGCTAGACGAGTTGTCTTCGAAGTCGAAGCTGTTCGAGCAGGCGCTGACGTCTATCGAAGGACAGAGACGGACAGTAGACGATCTCCTGGCCGGCGAGCAACGTCGCTTGCTCGTGGAGTTGAGGTCCCGAGCGGACAGACTGTATGAGGACGTGTGCGCCAAATTGTCGAAGGTCATTGATCGCGAACTCCCTGGAGCCTGGTCACCAAGGTGGATCGAGGGGGTAAAAAGTGTGCTTGGGGCTGCCATTGAGACAGTCTTTGATGCAGCTCGTGAGCGTTTCATTGAGTCTTTCGCGGCGGCGGCGAATTCTGCGTTTTCCGCTCATGAGCGGCGTCTCGGAGAATTGATCAATGACGTACGAAGAGCTGCAGCCGACATCTTCGAGACCGAGTTCTACCGGAGTTCTGAGGACAGCTCGTTTGAATTGACCGATGATCCCTATTGGGTGACTCGGCATGTTCAAGAAACATTGATGCCGGACCCAAGCAAGGTCATAGACCGTCTGCTGCCTTGGGAGCAGCGTCGAGCGCGCCTGCGCGCGCGCCTGATCAGACAAACGAACGAGCTGGTGCGACGTAATGTTGGCAATCTTCATTGGGCAATTCTTCAAAGCCTGAACGACACTTTTCGGAAGGCCAGATCACAGTTCGAAGAGCGGCTCGACGATGCAATGAGCGCAACAAAGGCAGTGATCCTCGCAACATTGGAACGCCGACGTGCTCGGGCTTTTGAAGTTGAATCTGAGATCGTCCGTCTCGCCGCGCTCAAGGCGGCTTTAGTCGGCTATCACACCGAGATCACTGCGGCGGCGTGCCGCGACGGCGTATCTGGGGCGGAGGACCTGTGCTGCAGCGACATTTCGAGCGCAAGATGTTGAGCCGACAGGGCATCGCCCTCCTAAAAAACAGAGGGGATGGAGTACCGCCTAGAATGCCGCGAGGCTGATGACTCCTGGCGTGGGGCGCCGCTGTGCGCGGTTGTAACGGAAAGGATCGGCATAGAAAAACCAAGAGCAAAGTCCACGGCGAGCGATTGGACCAACAAAAATTCTAACCGCATGCGTGCCAGACCTCGGTACAAACCCGCCAAGAATCTTGGCACACGCGAGCCCGACTTGCTCATGCTTCTGGGCGAGCCCGAGGTCCGTCTCCTCATGCGGGGCCGATAGTGTCGACCAACACGAGATGCTGGAGACGTTTGACGTGATCAGAGTTGCAACTGCGAAGCAATTCTGAAACAAGCGAGACCAAGCCAACAGGAGAATCCATCGACCGACGAATATGCCCCGGCGTTGGCATCATGCTAGTTAACGATAAGTATTCATCGGCCGGCGGGCAGATGTGCCACACGACGCATGGCAGATGCCGCAGGGCGGCATGGACGCGGGGGAGACGCCTCGCCAGGCGGCGCTCCGTGAGTTGAAAGCGGAGATCGGGACGGACAACGCAGAGATCATTGCGGAAAGCCGAGGTTGGCTCTATTACGACCTTGGCTCTATTACGACCTGCCTCAGAAGCTCGCTCGTACGGCGGACACTGCAAAGCCCAGCGGCAAAAATGGTTCATGATGCTCTTCAAAGGCGGATCGCGATATTGATCTTGCCGGTGAACATCCCGAGTTCAACGCCTGGCGGTGGGTTCCGCTCAGGAGGTCAGCGAGCATGCTGCTTCTTTTCAAATGCCAGCTCGGCGGCAGGCTACCGCCAGGGCAGGCGGGGGTGGAATGGCGCAGGGCGATGAACGGCACCGCGCCCGCGCATTGCAGGCGATAGGCGATGAGTGTATTGGTTGAGTCCCTTATAAAGGGGAATAAAGGGAGGAAACCTCAATGACGAGGACGATCGTTGTTACCACCGTTGCCACAGCACTTCTGGGCTCGGCGGCCATCTTTGCGCAGGCTCAGCAACCCCAACAGCCGACCGCGAGTTTCTTCGTTGCTGAAAACCCGAATGGCACGGGCAATCTTGGTGGCCTCGCAGGCGCAGACCAGATATGCCAAACACAGGCCCAGGCTTTGGGCGGAGCGGCCGCCGCAAAAACGTGGCACGCCTATCTCAGCCAAGAACAGCGGGGTAACACCCCGAAGGTCAATGCGCGCGGCCGCATCGGCCAAGGCCCCTGGTACAACGTCAAGGGACAGTTGATCGCCAGCAGCGTCGCCGATCTCCATGGCGATCAGCAACGCGATCGCAACAACATTCAGGCCGCGACCGCGCTGGATGTGAAGGGCGAGCAGATTCCGGGCAACGTGCACGACATCTTGACCGGTTCGGACTCCGACGGCCGTGCGTTCACCGACGGCTACGACCACACCTGCAACAACTGGACTTCGGATGGCATGACCCTTCCGCAGGCGGCAAACGCCAACGCGGCCGTGCCGCCGGACCGCGCGCGGGCAATGCTCGGGCATAGCAATCGGTCGGGTGGCCAGAACACGTCGTGGAATGCCGCACATATGAGCCAAGGCTGCAGCAAGCAGGCGTTTATCAACACCGGCGGCGCAGGCAAGCTTTACTGCTTCGCCATTAACTGACGCGAATGATTCACCCAGCGGCAATCAAGGGGCGGCCTTCGGGTCGCCCCGCTTGTTTTCAGGGTCACCGCCGGCTGCCCGTCGTTGCCAACCTCTAAACGCCTGGCAAAGCCTTCGCGTCCTCCGGCTTGGAGAAGCAGAACACCACGAAGTCGCTGTCATCGCGGCCCAGAGAGTGGGTGAAGGGCGTTGCCGATAGAAAGCCGGCAGCGCAAAAATATCACCTCACTGTTCTTAAAGACCCCGCACCCCTTCGGCCGGAAGCGCGACGTGGTGCGGCCATTTGCGCTTGCGATCGTCGCGGGTGATTTCGCCGTTGCGTGGTCATTGCCGTATCGCCGGACGCAGCGAACGTGATAGCCGCCCCGTCATCTCGGCGCTAGACGGCCGTCCTTTTTTGGTCTTATTGCCGCCTTGGATGGGGCGACCGAGGGACGACTCAATTGATTTAGAACTCAACTGATTTAAGGGGAATGCGCTATGCAGCAACTTCGTTTTACGTCCAAGCCGCTGTCCAGGCGTTCGGTCCTCGGGTCTGCTGCGGCGACTGTAATGACCGCTCCTGTGCTTGCGCAGGAATGCCGCCTTGGACCGCCAATGCATCACAAGGGTCCGACCGTTTTTATGGAGTATGATCAATTCGAGCTCGATGCAGCCTATGACCAGGACTATTACGAACCACTGTGGGCCCAGGTTTATGCGCGACTTGCCACCGATAGCGAGGCCGTTCGCGCTCGCCTCGGCGTTCCTCGCCGCGTCTCGTATGGGCCGAGCGAAATCGAAAAGCTGGATATCTATCGTACCGATCGCCCTGAGGCACCGATTTTTATCTTCATCCACGGCGGAGCTTGGATCAGCGGATCGGCCGCGGAGTACGGATATGCGGCCGAGATGTTCGTTAAGGCCGGGGCGCATTACGTGGTTCCAGATTTCAGCTCGGTCAAGGATGTAGGTGGGGATCTTGGAGTGATGGCCGCGCAAGTGCGCCGCGCCATTGCGTGGATTTACAAGAATGCCGCGACGTTCGACGGCGATCCTGACCGCATATATGTCGGCGGTCACTCTTCCGGCGGGCATCTTTGCGGCGTCACCCTCGTTACCGATTGGGAAAAAGAGTTCGGCGTCCCTGGCACGATCCTAAAGGGCGGGCTTTGTATCAGCGGAATGTACGAACTCACTCCCGTGCGGCTGTCATGGCGTCGCACCTATGTAAACTTTACCGATGCAATGGTAGATGCCATGAGTTCGCAGCGTCACATCGACAAACTCAACGCGCCGATTGTCGTAAGCTATGGCAGCTTGGAGACGCCCGAATTCCAGCGTCAAAACCGTGATTTCGCTGCCGCCATCAAGGGCGCTGGTAAGCCCGTGCAGCTTATCCAGGGACTGAACTACACCCACGTAACATTGTGCGAATCTTTAGGCCATCCGTACGGTCCCTGTGGCCGGGCCGCGCTTGCGATGATGAAGCTCGCGCCTGCGTAGTCCGGCGGCTAATGCGGCGCCTATGGCTGGTCCCCTCGCGCCCCCCCTGCAACCCGCCATCCGGCGCCGTTTTCTTGTTGGTCGAATGATCACTACGGCTATTTCGTCCTTGCGGCGCGTCATCGTCGGCGCGCGCCGCTTGAGGCTCGTCGAGTCCAAATCTCGCTTCGCTCCCGCCGCACGGCGATGCTGGCGGGATTGCCGGCCTTGATCCAGACGCCCCACAGGCCGGATTGATAGGTGCTATGCGCTTGAAGACGATGCCCTCGGCGCCAAGCCGGCACGCATGGGCGAACACGGTTGCCCCATAGGAGCGGATCGAATGGCTGTCTTGCCAACCGGTCGAGACTCGTTTTCGATTTGGCGGGCACGGCCATTCCCAACCTTCCGATGGGTCGGCTCCGGCATCTGGCCCTCGACCGCGATCGATAGTTTTGCGCCCGAGCTTACTCGGATCTCTGGCGTCCGCCAGGGAAGAGGTTGGCGAGGTTCGCGTCCGCTTAGCCCAAGCGGATGCCATCGTCGACGCCTGAGCTTACTTGTGCAATGATACCGATCTGTTGCTGGTTGTCGAAATAGCCCCAGAGTTGACAGGTCGCGAACATGCGCTCTCTGAACAATCACCGATCCTCCTCGGGCGTGTGAAGTCCGGCAAGGGCCGGTAATGCATGGTCGAAAGACGCCCGATGGACGGCAGCAGCCCGATCCCTCCTCCAATCCGAGCCGCCGAAGCATTCAGCGTTCCGATAACCGATGTCCGTCGAAGAATTGTACTGATCTGATCAGCGTCAGCTCGCCAGCGAGGCCAGAATCCAGTTGGCTCGTTCGGCGACGCTCGCTTTGGGCAGCGATATCATAGCCCGGTAGCGGATATACCTGACGAGGCGACCGTATTCCGCAACCGCTTCGGCGAGACCATGCCGTCATTCCTCGTCTGACTCGTCTCGTCGGCGGCCTCTACGGTGCCTATCACAGCGATATGTCCGAGGGACGAGCTCGGCCGCGGCGCAAGCGCAATCGTGATGGCTTACTGCGCCGGATAGCGGCAGCGCAGAAACAATCCGCGGAGTTGCTGAAGGAGGCGAAGGGCTGAAGTGACCTACGTGTACAGCGCCCGTCAACACCTGCTATGAACGTAACCATTGCAGAGAGCGGCGAATTGCCATGGAGACGATTTTTGTCTCGATCATTGTTGGGGTTATTGCGGTCGTGGGGCTCGCGGCGGCGGCGATAGCACGAGAGAGCTGCGCAGCGGACGCGGTGAAAGGTATCGGTGAGGCCAGCTCCGCGCTAATCGGGGCCACGGGCGCTTGTTACGTGGAAGAGGGCCAAGCCCTTTCCAGAGGGTGTCACAAAGAGCATCGAAAGCATGCATGCGGCGATTACCATTCCCTTCAAGGATGAGAAGGACGCGGAGGAGGTGACGAACGCGAAGCGGCTCTAGTTTCGCATCCCAAAAGAGCGGGATGATCCGAGCAATCCGACGCGGATTCAATCGGCAAACAATGATCTGGGAGCGATGGCCGTCCAGGACGGCGCCTTAGCCTGCGATGCGGCTGGTAGGTACGGCGATCAACACGTGGGGTGAACGTAACATTACAGGGAGGAAGAGCCATGAAAGCGATACTGACAGGCGCCGTGCTGGCGCTGGCGCTCACGACGGCTGGGGCGGCGGAGGATGGCGCAAGCGCAAATGCGATGCTGCTGACGTGCAAGGCAGCCGCCAGCGACAAGCCTCAGGCGGTGAACGCTGCCGCCGCCTCTTACTGTAACGGCATGCTCGACATGTTGGCCTTCATGGCGTCCTATCTGAATGACCGCCCCTGGTTGTGCATGGATTTCCCGAAAGGCGTCACGGGCCAGGAGGCAGCTAAGGTCGTCGTGCGTTATGCGGAGACCCACGCAGAACACATGCACGAGCCGCTTATGTGGCTCGCCGTTCTGGCGTTGCACGACGCTTGGCCATGTCTATCCACCGATTTCGACCAGCGCTTTAACGGCAAGTGAACGAGATCCGCAAGCACAACCGCGCTGTCCGATTGCGGGACAGCTCGATGCTTAGCTGTCCGTTTTCCGCTGGTGGATTGGACAGCCCCCAAGCCCGCACCCCGACCATGAAAAAAGCCCTGGATACCTGACGGGAAATCCAGGGCTGGAGTTTCTCTCCACGGGGAATGTGGGAGGGCAACTGGTTAGTGTCCCGACACCCTCAACAGGTTCACGTGCTCCAGGTGACAAGCGATGACGGATGGATCTACTGAGGATGTCCCGCCCATCGTGTAGAACTATAAGTTTGCCGTTTGACGTAACTAACGGACCGGGGAAAAAGCTGGACAGCTCAACTGTGGATCGGAAAGTAGTCCCGTAGCAATATTGTAGGTATACGATAGTTCATCTTAGCGGGAGTGAGATAAGGCGGGAGTGAGTGACCTGTCGGAATCAATCCTGGGATCGGCGAGGCCTTCTCGATGCGATTTGCGTCTACGGCCTTAACCGCCTCATGTGTCGGCGACAGCTCTGTGAAGGCGATTATGGCGGGCGCCCTGATGGCGCTGGCAACGTCGGCGGGTGCGGGTGCCGATGGAATCCTCCCTGAAAAGCCGGCGCGGCAATACACCAACCTGCGACGCTAATGCAACATGAGCGCAACTGCTCTTCCAACGAAGCTGCGCCAAGCTACATCCCGACGCTGCATCGAGGGTCCGGCCCCATTCATGATGCCATGGAATGCCGTTCCACGTTGGCGTCGCGCGTACGGCAGGCCCGATGCACGAAAGAGTTTGCGCTGAGAATGCTGTCGATCTTCACATCCAGGACACGGAACCCGTCCCGCACGCGGACATGCCGGATTTCTAGCGCCGCCGGGTCGCGGCCCCATGAAGCGCATTGCTCGACCTTGGGTGGGTTCCACGGCAGACCGAAGTTGACCACTGCACTCTCCAAAGCGAGCGCGGCATCGGGTGGGAGTGATGACGCGCGAAACGAAGCCGCAGACAACCGCAGCCAGCCTGCAGCACCGCGCAAACGGCAAACAGCGCTGCTCCGGCGTCCGCCAGAAAGCCGAGACACCATGGTTCAGGCGGATCCTTTCAACAGCCAAATGCGGGGATCGCGTCGTCGTCGGGGACATCTCGCGCGTTTTCCCATTCAGAGCACAGTAGATTCAACACATTCGAGCGTCGTACCGTGACACCGCCACGTAGGTGCAGACTTGGGGCGCATTTTCGGAGACCGTCCAAGCTCCCTCGATAGCGGCCGGCGGGCCTGTGCGCAGCCCGACTTTTCAGATAACGTTTCGAATTAGTCTCGACGGGAGGGGTACTTCAATACAGCTCAGAACCGGGAGATTGGCATGACCATTGAGCGGTGGAAATCCCTTTTGTTGGGGGCACCGACCGCGTTAGCTGTTACGACAGCGGTCGGGCAAACGCTATCACCGGCGATTGGCCCCGGTCGCGGCAAACAACTCGCAACGGCATCCGTTCAGGATTTCTCCGGCAATTGGCGTCGCGCTGGCCTTCCTTGGTTCGAACCACCCGCGTCGGGTCCGGGTCCGGTGACGAACCGGTCACGCAAGAACGGGGTGAGCAATTACGACCAGCTGGTCGGGGATTACACAAATCCAATCTTGCAGCCGTGGGCAGCGGAGGTTGTGAAGAAGCACGGCGAGATCTCGCTGGCCGGCATCACGTTTCCCAACCCTGCCAACCAGTGTTGGCCCGAACCCGTTCCCTTCATTTTCAAGCATATGGGTCTGCTGATGCTTGAGCAACCGCACCAGATCACGATGATCTTCAATGAGGATCACGAGGTCCGCCAGGTGCGGCTAGGCGGGTCCCACCCGACGCAAGTGACGCCGTCGTGGCATGGCGATGCTGTCGGTCATTTCGAAGGCGACACGCTAGTGATCGACACCGTGGGCACCAAGACCGATCGGCCGTTTGCCATGATCGATTTGTTTGGGACGCCCTATACCAAAGACCTGCACGTGGTCGAACGTTATCGGCTGCTCGACCACGGCGCGGTTAAAGACGCCTTAGAGCGGGGCGCAAAGGAAAATACGCAAGGTGCGGGCCCGATCGACCGCGACTATGACGGCGAGTTCCTGCAGGTGCATATCACGGTCGAGGATAAAGGCGTGTTCACGACACCATGGACCGCCACCGTGACTTATGCGCGTGACACGCGTGAATGGCCCGAAATCGTCTGCGCCGAAAACATTCACGAATATTACTACAACAAGGATTCGGAGGTCCCACGCGCGAACAGGCCAGATTTCTAACACCATTCGCAGTTTGCTCCACGTGTGTCCCGGAAGCATCGAGGAGGCCAAAATGCGTCACGGCCTTGAAGCGCTGCAAACTGGATGCCCCCCCGTTTGTCATGCACATTCGTGTGTCACTATTGAAACGGGTGTTTGAGCCAATTCGAAGGTTCAGGGCCACGATCTGGCGTGCGCTGACGCTCTTCATCCGCCGCTTCTGATGCATCGTCACGCGGGACCTGAAGAAACTCCGCGCCGCTTCTACCGAGAGGGTTGCGAGCAGAACGCGAGGAAGGATCCGAACGTTTGCCGCACGAGCCAAGCACGGTGCCCGGCGATCACCTATTCAGGCGCGCGGCTTCTTCTCATCCAAAATCGCATCGCTGTTTGCACTCCACGCATGGCGCGCCTTGAGTCACCTCGATGGCACATCGAGGTGAACGTCCGCCGGATCCGTCTCGTCGGCTTTGCGCCTGAGTTCTACAGCTTTTGCGACAGGCCGAAATAGAAGCCACGGCGCGCACAGTATTGCGGAGCAAATTCACCAATGCCGGTTGCCGGAGCGAAGGTCGTAAATCTGATCGCACAAGTTGACCACGTCGAAACGTCAGCTCAACAGCTTAAGTCAGGCGACCATTTGAAGTGTGCGCGATACCGACATTCACCACGTCGTAGGGCGCGGCGTGCAACGAATTCGGCGCGACCTCGGCAACTCATTTGCGCAGGCCACTGCCATAGATCACATTGGCGGTGAACAGCGCGTCATAGCACCGATATGAGGCGCCGGCCCCGGTTACGCGCTGCATATCATCGGTATAATGCCAATTGGTCAGGAGGTAGTTGTAATCTGCGACGTCATTGAGATATTGATTTGATGTGATGTCGATAGCTCTTGTTATATTGTAGGAACCTTCTCGCGAGCCTCAACGTGATCTATAAAATCGATTACCTCTTCGATCCGTCTACGGCTGGGACCATTGAGGCTGTTTCCATAACGCGGATCGTAGTTTTCGCAATAGTTCGCGGCGAGACGGTACCCATCTGTCGGTGTGGATCCATGCCCCAGATATATATGCAGCGCACATTCGATGAGGAATAAATTGTGATCACGAATGATGCGCACCGCCCCCCAAGGTATATTCCTCTGCTCGTTTTGGAAAGCGTGAAGAGATATATGTAGTCTTGTGGCTGCCTTGCGCGGAATGTTGGGGGCGAAGACGTCCACGTCAGCTAACAAGGTACGCGCGTCGCGGATAAGCTTGCCTGCTTCCTTGGTGGCTTTCGTCTTCAGCCTGGACGCATGATACGCGATGAAGATTGCGAATGACGACAGGTGATTTGGAACCTCAAACCATTTTTTTATCACGGTCAGCCGAGTCAGGTTCACTGACCCGCGCTGTTCAATCGCAGCAATGATCTCTCGTAATTTATCGGAAATGGTTGTATGCTTCATATAGTAAATCCTGGTTGGTGCTCCACGTGCCTGTCCCGTCCGTTAGTACGAGGTGAACGAACGTGCTGTTGCCAAGGATCAGGTCCGGCCTCAACGCGACCAATTGCGCAGCGAAGCGACGCGGGCGGCCGAGCGACTGCCCCGCCGAGCCCCACAATGAACTCCTGTGTTCGCGTATGTGGCCCCCAAAGGGCGACCCCGAAAGGTCGCGCCTCGACCTGCCGAGATGCGTCTTTTGAGAGGCCGGCGCGGCCTGTCGATCGGCGAACCGCACCAGGGTTCATGCCAGCTACACTACCGATGGAGTGTGGTGATTGTCCTGAGCGACGGCTGAACAGGCAGTGACACACGGGCAAGTTGTCGCACAGGAATGGCCACACAAAGGGGTCGATGGGGGGCAAGGTACCTCTCAATCTTCGGAAGCTTTCGCTGCGAAGCCAAGGTCCCGGCGAGAAACCAACGAAAGCCATCCGGTGACGTCAAGCAACAATGAAGAGCGGCGGGATGATGATTGTCCAGGTCGATCATAATCGGTTGATTGACGGGGATCACCGCCGCGAGAACCCCTGAGTATTTTACCATTCATCGATCGTCGACTGCAGCGGAGCTCTCGGATTGACGATTCGTCCTCGCGCGACTTGCTGAGGGTGTCGAGCCGGCGCTCGGCAAGGACGGTCTCGGCCGTCTGCCTCTGCCCGTGCTTCCGTGCGGGCGGTCAGATAAGCGACGGCTAGTCGCTCTCCGCCTCCGCGATCGCGTTTTGAACCTTGACGATGGCCTCCTTTGTCCAGTCAAAATTCATCGTTTCGGGAAGACCCTGTTGAAGAATAGGCAGCACGTACTGAAGTGCGGCTAGCATTTGAGCATTGCTTTTGCGCAACCTGGTGTTTTCATCCGCCATCTGCGTGGCGTCCGCTTTTAGCTGTTCGAAGTCGCGGTGAAGGTCCGAGCGCGATGACATTTTTATTGTTACCTCCTTGTGTCCGGCCCAGCTCTCTAGAGGCGATCACATCGGATCGGCCCGTGTGAGGCACGGTTTCGTTCGCGAATCCAACGCGGACATCATTGGCCTGTTCCAATGCGTTCTCCACTAGAGGAGGCCAATGAAACACGTCGGGCCCCACGGACTCGGCTGCGGTGCTCGTGACTCGCTCCAGTCCCGCCGCAGATGGCACCGAACGGCCGCACCTGCTGACCGCATACATGAATCCCAACGACAGCACGGCTAACCACGACATGGCTCAAGACTCAATTATCGCGGAACGCCGTAAAATCGCATCCGGACATGGGTGCTCTGAAAACTCGCGTGCTCGCGCGAACCATGATGGCGAATATGCTAGTGCATCGGTTGACAGCGGTCTTCGACACGATCGCCCGTCGCGCGGAGGCCGAGGAAGCAGAAGTCACCAAGCCTCTGCTTAACCAATGCTCACAATGAGTGACCGACAATCAATGAGTGGCCGACTTTTCAAGCCTCAAAGGTTCCGTCACGAGGACCTGCGTTTACTCCTCTGCGAACGCTCGGTCTGCGGTCACATACAGAACGTTTGTTTCTGGCACATTCATCGCTCGCGCTCACCTTCGAGCAGATGGTGAGTGTTGATAGGTGTGTACCCGCCGGGGTAGATTGCGAGGAACCCGCCGCTTCACTAATTTTACTGCGTTGCGGGGGTGGCTACGGATCGGCGCCTTGATGGTGCCCGATATTTTGCATGCCAGTGCCACTCAGGACGCGCTGGATGAGTCGCAGGTGAGATCACGATGGGACTTCAGACCTATCGGGCAAAGCGCGATTTCTGCCGGACGCCCGAACCACGCGGCAGCATGACGCCCTCGACCGAGGGTCATTTCTTTGTCGTTCAAAAGCACGCCGCGCGCCGGCTTCATTATGACTTCCGGCTGGAACTCGACGGTGTCCTCAAAAGCTGGGCGGTGACCCGGGGCCCGAGTCTCGTTTCGGGCGAGAAGCATCTCGCGGTCGAGGTCGAGGATCATCCGATCGAATATGGTACATTCGAAGGAACGATACCGAAGGATCAATACGGCGGGGGCACTGTCATCATATGGGATCGCGGCAGCTGGGAGCCAGAGGGAGACCCACACAAGGGGCTCGCCAAGGGACATCTGGATTTCCGCCTCCACGGTGAAAAACTCAAAGGGCGCTGGCATCTCGTACGGATGGCGCCACCGCGCGGCGCGACGCGGAAGAATTGGCTGCTGATCAAGGCGAGGGACGAGGAGGCGCGTGACCCGTCCGATCCCAACATCCTGGTCGAGGAGCCGCAATCGGTCGTCTCCGGCCGCATAATCGAGGAGGTCGGCGAAGGCGATGAGGTCGGAAATTCCTTATCAGGCCGGCAACGACGAAGCGACGGAAAGGTAGCGGCTTCGATCAAGGCTGCACCGAGGCGTCGGAGGTAGCGTCACGTTCGAAAGCAAGGTGCCAGCGCAGCTATGTCGCAGCACAGGACCATAAGCGCTATCAGCCAGCGGATTGCCCGCTCGCTGTGTGTGGGCGCCAACGAGCTCGGCCACGTAGCGCTCGATGACGATGGTTCTATTAAGCAGGGAAAGGTTGCGCACGAGGCCGAGAACAGCCTTGACCTCAGCGCTTTCGACGTGCGCGATGCGCACCAGCTCCGCCGCGCGCCCGAAATAGGTCGCCGAACCCGTCGCAGTGACGACAGCGACGGCTTCACCGCGCGCACCACTCAACCCGCATAGGCAATTTTGTCGACGGCGAATCGGTGGCTGGCGAGGCCGGCGGTCAGCATCGACTGATCGAGCAGCACCGAGCCCTCAGCGATGCGCATGTCGGCGGGCACAATCGCGGCCAGCGTTAATTGCACGACATCGTCGGGGACCAGAAGCGCTGCCGGTAGTCGACCCACCGACGATCGCGCCCCATTCCCTCAGCGAGAGAGGTGCTGTTTGAGCAGCGCCGGCGCGGCGCTCGTGAGAGCGCCATTGAAGAGTGTCAGCGCCGCGATGAGGCCGGCTTCGATGCGTTCCGATAACGACCTGGAGGACCACAGTCGCTTCGAGCATCCACGGCACGGGTGCCTAGAACTGCCGCCCAATTTCTTCAGGACGTGCTGCTCTTCTCACCGACCTCGTTGCGGCCGTATTTCGAAAGCCGCCTGACCGCCTCCTCGGATGTAAGGCCGGCCGGCGCTTGATCCTGTAGCCGCCCACTGGTCAGCAACTCGGAATCCGTCATCTGTCAAAACCCCCAAAACCGAGATAACGGCTCCCCATTGTGTTGAGAGCACAAGCGATTCTCTTACCGGATGACGATCGAAAGCGCTACGGAGGGCCAACCTCATTTACGTTGCCGGGGTCCAAGAGAGGCAACTGTGACCGCCCGGAATGATCTTTGTCTCGATGTTGTCTTTCTGAGTGCCATGATATTTTTGCGCGCCGAAAACCCTGCTCCTGCCCACAGAGCATCATCAAGCGTCCAGTATCCGGCGTTGTGTATGTTATCCAGGCGAAGGCCGAATCCCCCTGGCGAGGCGGACTGCTTGGAAAAGTGTCTGATGAGCTGGACGACGTCTCGCGTCAGGGGACACCTATCGTTCGATCGCAGGATCGTTGCCTGCCCCGCTTTGTCGGATGGCGCACCCCCCGTTCAGGCCTCGATGAGGACCTTGAGGGCATTGGTCTTTGCCGCCTCAGCAAAAGTGTCGTAAGCATCGATGATCTTGTCGAGGCTGAAACGATGCGTGATCAGCCTCGTGGGATCAATCTTATGCGATTGGACCGTTTTGAGCAGCATGGGCGTCGTAACGGTATCGACAAGCCTGGTTGTAATCGCAATGTTGCGATCCCACAAGCGCTCCAGATGCAGGTCTGCCTTCAATCCGTGTACGCCGATATTGGCGATGATCCCGCCAGGTGCCACGATATCTTCGCAGGTCACGAAGCTTGCTGGTACGCCGACTGCTTCGATGGCGGTGTCGACGCCGCGGCCAGCGGTCATCTGCATGACCTTCTCGACCGCCTTGTCGTCACTGTTGTTGATGATCGTCGTCGCGCCAAAACGGGAAGATACTTCCAAGCGATTGTCATCAAGGTCGATCATTATGATCTCAGCTGGCGAGTAGAATTGCGATGTCAGTAAAGCTGCGAGTCCGATCGGGCCGGCACCGACGATAGCAATGGTCGACCCAGGTTGCACTTTGCCGTTGAGCACCCCGCATTCGAAGCCAGTCGGCAGGATGTCGCTCAACATGACGAGGGCATCTTCATTTGCTCCGGAGGGAAAGTGATAAAGGCCGGTCTCGGCAAACGGAATGCGGACAAATTCGGCTTGTGTGCCGTCGATCCTGTTACCGAGAATCCAGCCGCCGTTAATGCAGTGCGAATACATGCCGCGCCGGCAATAGCCGCACTTGCCGCAGGACGAGATGCACGACACGATCACACGATCGCCGGGATGAAACGCAGTTACCGCCTCCCCCACCTGCTCGATGATACCGACCCCCTCGTGGCCCAGGATCCGGCCGGGCAGGCAGGTCGGCACATCGCCTTTAAGAATGTGGAGGTCCGTTCCGCAGATTGTCGTCTTGGCAATTTTGACGATGGCGTCCGTCGGCACGGTAATCTGCGGCATCGGACGATCTTCGACTGATTTCTGTCCGGGTCCGCGATAGACAAGAGCCTTCATGCCGGCCTCCCGTTGGCTCGACCTCGAGATCCTTCGAATCCCCCCAAAAGCCACCATCCAGTCAGTCAACGCTGCATGGCCGATCTCGTTCTCCGAAACTAGCTGCTTCGAAGGGCCGGTAGCTTTTCCCGATAGGGTGCACACCGACCTGGTTCAGCTGAATGGGTTCCGGAATGGGTCAGGTTGCTTCCCATGCGAGAGGCTGCGCTGACGGAAAAGAATGAACTTGGAGGCTGACCGGTTAAAGCCTGCAACGTTCCACAGGAACGCCTCTGCGATCTCCAGCGTTAATTACCTGACCCGGACCGGGGCCAATCATTTCGGATTTGGCGATGGAGAAAATCTTATGTCGAAGAAAGCTGCAGGATTTCACAAAAAAGCTTCAGAACATCTCGCACATGCGGCGCGTCTCCACGAGGAAGCCGCCAAGCATCACGAGTCTGGACGCCACGAAACGGCGGCACAGCACGCTCACATCGCGATGGGCCAAACAATTCATGCTAGAGGACACTCCGAGGAGGCAGTGAAGGCCCATGTTGAGGAGTATGGCAATAAATAAAGTCCGCGTTAGCGATCAGATTATCGACCCCGTTGCTTCCTTGATCTGGGTGAGAGGAGGGGGCCAAGCTCGGACCTATGGCGCCGGCACATAAGTCCATCTGAGTGGATTGCTCCGTCCGAAAATGAACTATGGTCGCACATCCGCTTTACCAAGACCTTACTGATGGTCCTCAATTTTGCTGAAGCCAATCGAGCTATTGACGCCGCCCTTGCCAAGGCGCGTCACCTGCAAGCTAACATCAGCGTTACGGTGTGCGACTCAGGAGGTCACCTGATCGCGCATCAACGGATGGATGGTATGTTTGCCGAAGCGTACTAGCCGCGAAGGCGGATTAGTGGTTTCATATTGCTTCAATACGAGCGCCAATAGATGGCGGCAGGCCAGGGAGGGCTGGTCGCGGCCTCATTGGAGTTAGCGCTTTGGTATCAGCGCTGGCGCGCGAGCCCAGTATACCTGTGTCGTCGAATGATCCGCCTAATCCGCATCATTCGGCTTGCCATCTCGTCTTGCACGCCGCCTCTGCGCAGCTCTCGCCTCGCAAACTGGAGCCGAGCCGAGAAATCTGGAGTGTAAGTAAAATTAGCCATGAACAAAGAATACCGGCCGATGCTCGCTACACTTGCCGACAAGCCGTTCGACAGTAAGGAGTGGGTGTACGAAACCAAGTGGGACGGCTTCCGGCTCATCGCCGAGGTGAAGCGCGGCTCGATACGGCTGTTCTCCCGTAACGGTATTGAGGTGACTACCCGCTACCCGGCCATCGCGGAAGCGCTGCGCTCCATCACGGAGCCTTGTG
This sequence comes from Xanthobacteraceae bacterium, assembly GCA_030037185.1. Next base: position 22,438 of record JASHRR010000227.1, read on the forward strand.
TCATAGACGGCGAGCTGGTGGCGCTTGACGCAATCGGGCGGTCGCATTTCCAGCTGCTGCAGAACGCGCTCCGTGACGAAAGGACAAGGCTGCAATACTGCGTGTTCGACCTTCTGTTCCTCGGAGCGGAAGATGTACGCCACAAGCCACTGCTTGAGCGCAAGGATCTGCTTAAGCAGGTGCTGCCTCGCACCAGGCTCATGCATTACAGCGAGCATATCAGAGAAGAAGGGATCGCACTCTTTGAAAAGGCCAAGCGGGCAGGGCTTGAAGGCGTGATGGCCAAACGCGCGGCGGGACTTTACTATTCGGGAAGACGAACGCGGGAGTGGCTCAAGTTCAAGGCAGTGAACGAACAGGAAGTCGTCATCGTCGGATATACCGCTCCGCGGCGTTCGCGCAAATACTTCGGCGCCCTCGTGCTCGCCGTGTGTGAGGACTCGCGGTGGCGGTACGTGGGGCATGCGGGAACAGGTTTTGACGAAGCGACGCTTCAATCGCTATACAAAACGATGCAGCCTCTCAAGACTGAAGCCAAACCCGTTACCACTAGAGTGAAAGATGAGGCGCAGACGACGTGGCTGCGGCCCCACCTCGTGGCCGAGGTAAAGTTCACCGAGTGGACGGACCGAGGCGAGATGCGCCACCCGGTCTTTCTGGGTCTGCGCCGCGACAAAAAAGCGACGGACGTCATCCGGGAAATACCAACATGAACTCCCCGCCGGGCTTGATCTTCTCCCACCTAAACAAAATCTTCTGGCCGGACGAGAAGTACACCAAGGGCGATATCATCGAGTACTACCGCGAGATCGCGCCGGTGATACTCCCGTATCTTAAAGATCGTCCCGAGTCACTCAACCGGCACCCCGACGGCATCGCCGGCCCTGGCTTCTATCAGAAGAACGTCGGGCGCGAGAGCCTGCCCTCCTTCATCGACACCTGCGCGATAAAGGCGAAAACAACCAAAAAGCACGTGCGATATGTGGTGTGCAACAACACAGAGACCTTGCTGTGGCTCGCGAATTTCGGCTGTATTGAGATGAATCCCTGGGCTTCGCGTATAGGCTCACTTGATCGGCCCGACTTTTTGACCATTGATCTTGATCCGCACGGCCGGAGCTTTGACGACGTGGTTACTGTCGCCCTGACGCTGCATCGGATGCTCAACTCGCTCAAGGTAAAGAACTTCGTCAAAACATCAGGCAAGACGGGCATGCACGTGATGGTCCCGCTCGCAGCGAAGTACGATTACGAGGTAGTGCGTGAATTTTCGCGCCGGCTGGTGGCAACCGTGGAGCAAGAGATCCCAGATCTGGCGACTACGGAGCAGCGCATCGCCAAGCGACACGGCAGGATTTATCTCGACATGGCGCGCAACGGCCAGGCCCAGACGGTCGCAGCGCCGTATTCTCTGCGCCCCTACCCGGGAGCCAGTGTGTCAGCTCCCCTCGAATGGAAAGAGGTGAGAAAAGGCCTGCATCCCTCTCAGTTCACGCTCAAGAGCATCTTCCCGCGTCTCAAGGAAAAAGGAGACCTGATGAAAGGTCTTTTAGGCCGAGGTATTGATCTAAAAAGGTCGTCGGCGTTGCTATCCTAGCGGGCTGATGAAAACAAAAAGAAAAAGGATTCATGAAGCGGGTGGGTGTGGTTGTTTTCACGTGATTGATGCCAGTTGACTCGGGGTTTCTCGATGCAAGGAAGACGGCTTTCATTTGGTCGATCCTATCGGGGGTCCTGGCGGAATCCATCCAAGAAGGACCCACAGATCTGATTTCGCGTGAGCCGACAGCGCGTCAGGCCCCTCGGTCGGTTGTCCTGCGATAATATGGTTTGGCCGCGGCCCGTATCAAACCAAACACCCACCACTGGCTGGGCCGGATCAAAGTCGGGTCGAAGCCCGTGGTGCTCCATCGCGGTGACGGCACAAGCGGTCCACAAGACGACGTTGAGGGGCAACGATCCGGTGCCCTTTCGCAACATGCTGAGCTGGGGTCTCGATATCGTTCGCATCGTGCGTCATTCGGGTCAATGTGAGCTTGCTCGCTATCCCCTATGTCAACGTCGGAACAGCGAGTTCGCACGCGAGACTTCCGGGAGCCAATCGAGCTCAGCCGGCCCTTCATGCCGTCTCATGCTCTCCATCACACTACAGTAGTAGCAAAACCTCTGCCCGTCGGGGGAGTGATGAAATGGGCCTCCCGCCCGGGTCCAGCGGAGTACGAGTTGTCTATGTTCCGTGCGCCTCCAATCGAGCCGAACCTGTCCTGTGGTCACGGATAGAGCATCATACTTCGCGGCATTGGTTGCCAACGCGTGTAGAGCCACTTGCGATCGCCTGGACTGCATCCGGCTTTTAGCATCACGGTCGGCCCGTTAATCAGGATGGCGTCTCCGCGCGACCGGAATAAGGCGACAACTTTTGCCTGAGCAGACTGCCAAGCTCGGCTCCTGTGCAGCGTCGAGACGTCGACGCCATGGCGGAAGGCACCGTGTTCTTCGCGAACGAGCCGATTTTGCGCGTTACTGCGCCGCTGCCCGAGGCGCAGCTTGTCGAAACCCACATCATCAATCTCTTGCATTTCCAGTCGCTGATCGCCGCCAGTGCTGGCGGCACCGGGGAAGGCGTTGGTCGATTTTGGGCTGCGGCGTGCGCACGGAGCAGACGCCGGGCTACTGGCGGCGCGCGCCAGCTACATTGCGGGATTCGCTGGGACGGCCACGGTTCTCGCCGAGAAGGTGTTTGGTATCCCGATATACGGCACGATGGCGCATTGCTTTGTTCAGGCGTTTGAAGATGAGACAGCAGCTTTTGAGAGCTTTGCCCGGGTACGCCCGGAGAACTTGGTATTGTTGATCGATACCTACGATACGGAGGTCGTGGCCCTTACGCCGCGGCTCAAGGCTGCTGGAATTACACTGCGCGGCGTGCGCCTCGACAGCGGTGATATGGTGACATTGTCTAAGC